>JAFZPB010000018.1 GCA_017552595.1 Muribaculaceae bacterium | reverse complement strand
CAGCACTGTTAGTCCTGTTGGGATTCGGGCTGCAAAGTTGCACGACAGACGATGGAAACATCGTGATTGAAGAGCAGACAACGGTTGATGTGCCCGAGGATGTTCAGAAATTGTTTAATGAGAATTTCCCGACCGCCCAGAATGCGACTTGGGAACAGAAAGGCGATGTGTTGCAGGTGGCTTTCTCGGTGGAAGCACAAGCCCACAATGCTTGGTTTGAGAACGATGGGGCGTGGAAGATGACGCGCGTCGGAAAGAATCTCGGCCCGAAAACCAATGGGCTGTCGCAGGCTATTCTCGACTACATTGCCGCGAACTATCCGGGCTGGGCCATCGACGACATCGACCTGATTCGGACACCGACCGACCAGTATTTCGAAATCGAACTTGAAAAACGCGGCGAGCCCGACGTCACCATCTTCATCCGCGCCGATGGCTCGCTCATCAACTCGTTTGTCGAAAACACGGGCAACGGTGGCGAGAACGTGAACGCCGGTTCGATTCCCACTGCCGTCCAAAATGCTTTCAACACGCGCTATCCAAAGGCTTTGCGCACGAAATGGGAGCGCGAAGGACAACTCTACGAGACAGAATTCATCATGGACAACGTGAAGTACGAGGCCTATTTCCAAGCCGATGGCACGTGGGTTCGCACCCAAATTGAATACAACGCACGGAAAACGACGCTTCCAGAGGCCGTGCAGCAGTATCTCGCCACGAACTACGCTGGCTGGACCATCGACGATGCCGACCTGATTCAAACGCCGACCGATGAATATTACAAATTGGAACTGGAAAAGCGCGGACAACAGGATGTGACGCTGCTGATTCGTGCCAACGGAACACTTATTAGTTCTGTGAACAACGGCGGAAATGGCGGAAACCACAGCGGCGACGACGATTTGAACCCGAATGGCATTCCGAATGTTGTGATGAATGCGTTTAAATCACTCTACCCCACTGCGCAGCGCGTCGAATGGGAGCGCGAAAAGCATTTGTATAAGGCGGAGTTCGACTTGAACGGCTCTGAATACGAAGTGTTCTTCCAGTCGGATGGCACTTGGGTTCGCACCGAAATCGAACTCAATCTGCGGACTACAAAACTGCCAGAGGCCGTGCAACAGTATCTCGCCACGAACTACGCCGGCTGGACCATCGACGATGCCGACCTGATTCAGACTCAGACCGACGAATATTATGTTCTGGAACTCGAGAAACGCGGTCAGAAAGATGTCAAGCTCTACATCCGCGCCGACGGCTCCACGCCTAACTTCTAAAGTTCAAAAAAACGCTATGAGAGGAAGATTTTTTGCCCTGCTCGTCGCCATTTTCCCGATGGCGGCGAGCACTTGGGCTCAAACAACGCTGAACGCGACGAACTTCCCCGATGCTAATTTTAGAAAGGCATTGGCAGCGTCGTTGTCTGTCGCCGAAGGAAGTTTGGTCAGCGCAGAAAAAATTGCTGCGACAAAAAAACTCGATGTCAGTGGGAACGCGATTGCCGACCTGAAGGGAATCGAACATTTCACGGCACTGACCGAATTGTATTGCCATGAAAACCAACTGACTGCGCTCGACCTCACGCAAAACACAGCGTTGGAAGTCGTGAGTTGCTACAACAATTCACTGAATTCTCTCAATCTTTCAAAAAACAGCGTTTTGTCGCGCCTGTATTGCTACGAAAATCGGCTGAATGCGCTTGATGTTACGAAAAATACAGAACTGACCAAGTTTGTCTGCTACGGCAATCTGTTAAGCACACTTGATGTATCGAAAAACCCCTCGTTGCAAGAATTATATTGCGGCGACAACAACCTCACCACCCTTGATGTTACGCAAAACACCGCATTGAAGAAACTCGTGTGCTACAACAACCAAATTGCCACACTCAATGTGTCGCACAACACGGCCTTGGAAAATCTCTATTGCGGCGGGAACCAACTGACTGCGCTCAACCTCGCCCAGAATCAGCAATTGAAAGAACTTTCATGCTACGGCAACCAACTCGAATCGCTCAATCTCTCGAAAAACGTGCAATTGGAAGAATTGTATTGCTATGAGAATCGGCTGATGGAACTCGAAACATCGAAGAACCTGCAACTGACGCAACTTTGGTGCGACAATAATCAACTTTCGTCGCTCGACCTGTCGAAAAACACGCTACTCACCAGTATCGACTGCTACAAAAACCAACTGACTTCACTCGACATCTCACAAAATGCCAATTTGAGCGTTCTGAATTGTTTTGACAACCTTCTAACCGCGCTCGACACCTCGAAAAATCCGCAACTGACGCAGCTTTGGTGCGACAACAATCAACTTTCGTCGCTCAACCTGTTGGCGAATGCCATGCTCACAAAACTCTTCTGCTCAAACAATCGACTGACGGAACTCGATGTGTCACACAACCCCTCGCTGACGCAACTTTGGTGCGACGGAAATCTCATCGACGGTAACAAAATGGAAGCACTCGTCAATAGTTTACCCACAGTGCATACAGGAAATTTCACCGTCATCGACACAAAATCCGGCCATGAAGGAAATGTCTGCACGAAATCGCAAGTGAACACGGCCAAAAGGAAAGGATGGACTGTTCTTGACAACAATGCGGGAACTGAAGTGGAATACACGGGGAGCGATGAAATGACATCAGTTTCCTACATCGAAAATTCACCGAAAAATGTAAACTATTTTTCATTGGACGGAATAAAACTTCCCAAAAACACTACGAAAAAGGGAGTTTACATCGTCGGCGGACGGAAAATTCTTGTCAAATGAGCATTTTTCCGAAAATTTTGACTAATTTTGCAGCGATTTT
>JAFZPB010000238.1 GCA_017552595.1 Muribaculaceae bacterium | reverse complement strand
GAAAAAATTCAAAAAAAATTCAATTCGCTCGAAAATACGGCTTTTTTGACGTAAATTTGCAGTGATAAAAGCATAGCGAACACGACAATGGTAATAAAAAGAATATTATTAGCCCTGATTTTATTGACGACTTTGGGCACAACGAACGGGGCGACTTTGGAAAAAGTGCGCTTCCATAACGAAGAATCCGACACGACAAGAATAACCTCTCTGCTCGTCGAATGTCGGGAGGCGAATCTGCCCACGCCGGAAGCCCGCGTGGCATGGCTCGGGAAGAAATTTCTCGGCACGCCTTACGTCGCACACACTCTCGAAGGGGACACGGAAATGATTACGGTCAACCTTGACGAACTCGACTGCACCACATTCGTCGAAACAGTTCTCGCCCTCGCCTACACTGTCGGCGAAGACCGCACATCTTGGCGCGACTTCGTTCATAATCTCGAGCGGTTGCGCTATCGCGGCGGACACGTCGACGGATATTCGTCACGACTCCACTATATCAGCGACTGGATTGTCGACAACAGTCATCGCGGCAACCTTGAGGAAGTGTCGGCATCCATTCCGGGAAGCGACCACATAATAAAAACTATCGACTTCATGACACGCCATCGCGACCTCTACCCCGCCCTCGCTGACTCATTAGAGTTTGAAAAGGTAAAGAATGTGGAAATCGGCTACCGTTCGCACCGCTATCCATACGTCAAGTGGACAAACTTCAACAAAAAGGAGACACTCGGCGCTCTGCACGAAGGCGACGCCGTTGCATTGACGACAACCACGAAAGACCTTGACGTGAGCCATCTCGGAATCCTCGTCAAAGTTGACGGAAAATTCCACCTGATGCACGCCTCATCGGTCAAGAAAAAAGTGATTATCGACCCGCTGCCCATTTACGACTACTTCAAGAAAAGCCGGTCGCTGACCGGCTTCAGGGTTATCCGCCTAAACAGACAGTAGTTGATAAAGTTTAAAGAGGATAGTTTAAAGTTTATAGTTTAAAGGCTAAACTAATATCCGTTTAGGAACTTTTTGCCAGCCTTGACAACTATGCCTTTGTAGTCGGCCGACACTGCCACACCTTGAATGTTATACATCTGAGAATGGTTAACATCAACTTCTATTAACGGGGCGCTTACTCCTCCTGAATCGCGCCGTTGCGAGAACAGCCAATCAAGACGCGAGTCGGTATAACTAAGTTCACATGTGTTTTGGTGAGTCCAGCCCGTTTCGACATCAAGACGGAACGTGCCACCGGCAGCCACCACTTCGGATTGAAATTGCTCTACCACATCAATGCTCATGATATTGTCAGCACTTCCCATGACCGTATAAACAGGGGTTGTTGCGACATTCGCCGCTTCACATCCCGAAGGATTTCCAGCCACAGACATTGCCGCAGCGTAAAAGTCGGGGAAATTCGAGAGTTGACACCACGTGCCAGTTCCTCCCATCGAGCCGCCCAAGACATAAACACGGGCTGCATCTGCCGTGCCGGCGGAGACAAAACTTTTCAATAACTCATTGACCACCCTTCGGAGCGGCCCAGTCCAACCGCCACCAGCAGGGCATTGGGGGACTATGAATGTGGCAGAAATGTTGTTGTCAACCAAATACTGATAAATTACGCCGACAGCGGTCTCATTGAGTTGGGCGGAATTATCATCTCCGCGTGACGAACCACCATGCAGATACATGACAAGGGCTGGATCACCATCGTTGTGACATATTTCCGCACAACGATAAGGCAACGACGATGTTCCGAGAGTGAACGTCGCACGAGAAAAGTGGCTCTGCATATCATCGGCAAGACAGAGCATCGAAAAAAGGCTCAAAGCCACTGAGACAACAAGTGATTTTCTAATCATTGCCTTTGACGTCTTTGAGGAGCCATATTACCATCCTTATGATGACTGATGCGAGCCTTCAATTTCTTTTGAATATTGCTTTCAACATCAAAAAAACGGTTGATTTGCGTCGCGTCCAAGACCGTGGCGAACTCGTCGATATAACGGATACGGATTGCTTGGGCACGTTGTTGACGTTCCATGCGACGTTTCTGTAACGCCACGGCCTCCTCAGTCGTAGTGGGGCGAGAAGGGCGTTTGTGGTCGCCCCATGCGACAATCATTTCTTCGCAATAACGGCGATAGATTTCGACAAATTTGGGTTTTTGTTCGTCGGTGATTCGAAGGCGATAGACCATTTCACGAACTTTGGCATCGAAAAGTCGTTCGTTAAGTTTGTCTGCTCTTGGCGACTGTGCCGAGGCCGAAGCCGCAGTAACAAATAAAAGGATAGTGACAAATAATGCTTTCATACTGACAAGTTTTAATGATTAATATTCAGGGACATCTTCAATTTCATAATAAGCCAACAACTGAGCATCGTCGTCGCTCAATCCGTCGAGGAATTCGTCGATTGGAGAAGCATTCTCATGAGCCACAACGGGTTTTGTCGGGGGATAGTTGAACATTTTCACGCCCACTACTACCAACAAGGCAATGGAAGCCGCTGCCAACGATGCGATAGTCCACTTCGCGACTGTGCCTTTCGACCGATTCTTTTCGATAGCCTTTTCTGTCGCCGACGAAATCAAATTGTCGAGATAGTCATCATTCTCTGCGTAAGGCATGCCCTGCCCTATTTTATCAAATTCGTTCATAGTGTATGCTCTTTAATGAATCTTTTTATTTTTTCAGTTGCGTAATGGTAGTTTGTCCTCAACGAGTTTTCGCTCTTTCCTGTGATTCGGGCTATTTCAGCGTAGTCGAGTTGGTCGTAATAGCGGAGATTGAAAGCGACGCGCTGTTGCGCAGGAAGTGTCAGCAGGGCTTTCTGAAACAGCACCTCAGCCAAGTCTGCATCAACGGATGATTCTGCCTCAAGTTTCTCGACAAGTGAATCGTTGAGAGAATCGATGCTCTGGAACAATCGAGTTTGACGTTGAAGGTGCCGAAGGGCTTCATTTGTGGCGACACGATAGAGCCATGCCGTCAATCGGCTTTCATCCTTTACCGACTTAATCCCGTCGAGGATTTTGATGAATGTTTCCTGTAATGCGTCCTCAGCATCATCATGACCTACCACAATACGGCGAATATGCCAATACAAGCGGCGCCCATATTGCTTTGTCAGCATTCGGAAACCCTCGTCGCGACGTTTTGAGTCGGCAAGCATTTCCCGCAAACTATATAACGATGTTTCAGAGTCCATACACCTTAATGACACACCGACTTCCCGATTGTTAAATTATTTGTCACATTATTTTCAAAAAAATAATCAAGCGGGCATCATGCCGAAGCTTGATGCCCGCTTGTGATTGATTTCGCCAATCGATTAGCGAAGTTTTTTGTAGCCGTAAGCGGCAGCGTCGCCAAGTTCTTCTTGGATGCGGAGAAGTTGGTTGTACTTTGCCATACGGTCGGAACGCGAAGCCGAACCGGTCTTGATTTGGCCGGCGTTGGTGGCAACGGCGATGTCGGCGATAGTGGCGTCCTCAGTTTCGCCCGAGCGGTGGGAGATGACGGCTGTGTAGCCATGACGTTGAGCCATTTCCACTGCGCGGAGAGTTTCGGTAAGAGAACCGATTTGGTTAACTTTCACGAGAATAGAGTTTGCGCAACCTTCTTTGATGCCGCGTTCGAGATACTTGACGTTGGTGACGAAGAGGTCGTCGCCGACGAGTTGGCAACGGTCGCCGATAAGGTCGGTGAGGACTTTCCATCCTGCCCAGTCGTTTTCAGCCATACCGTCTTCTATTGAGTCGATAGGATATTTGGCGACGAGTTCGGCAAGATATTTAGCCTGTTCTTCCGACGAGTACTTCGGGCCGTCGGCCTGTTTCCAAGTGTAGTCGTAAACGCCGTCGTTGTAGAATTCCGACGATGCGCAGTCGAGACCGATAGTCACGTCTTTGCCGGGTTCGTAGCCTGCAAGTTTGATGGCTTCCATGATTACGTTGAGGGCGTCTTCAGTGCCGTCGAGATTAGGCGCGAAACCGCCTTCGTCGCCAACGGCTGTCGAAAGACCGCGACCTTTGAGCACTTTTTTGAGGTTGTGGAAAACTTCGGTGCCCATGCGGATGCCTTCTTTGAAGCAGCAAGCGCCAACGGGGCGAATCATGAATTCTTGGAAAGCGATGGGGGCGTCGGAGTGAGCGCCACCGTTGATGATATTCATCATCGGCACGGGAAGAGCGTAGGAATTGCAACCGCCAATGTACTTGTAGAGCGGAAGGTCGAGATAGTCGGCAGCGGCTTTAGCCACAGCGAGCGAAACGCCGAGGATGGCGTTAGCGCCGAGACGCGACTTTGTTTCGGTGCCGTCGAGAGCAATCATCGTTTCGTCGATTTTAATCTGGTCGAGAGCGTTCATGCCTACGAGAGCCTCGGCAATAGGACCATTGACATTGGCAACGGCTTTCTGCACGCCTTTGCCCATGTAACGCGATTTGTCGCCGTCACGAAGTTCGAGGGCTTCGTTTTCGCCGGTCGAAGCGCCGGAGGGGACGGCTGCGCGGCCACGGCAGCCCGATTCAAGGATTACGTCAACTTCCACAGTGGGATTGCCACGTGAGTCAAGCACTTCACGTCCGATAATTTTAGCAATTTTCATAATTGGAAAATAAGTTTATTAAATTGGTTAAATGAAATTTTTATTTTGGATTACAAAGTTACGAAAAAAATTTGATAAAGTTTATAGTTTATAGTTGAAAGTTTAAAGAGGCTTCGTAACGGGATATCTCTAAGAAGTTTGAGGAGTTTTATCAATGCATAATACATAATGCAGAATTGGCAAAGGTTTTGATGCCTTTGGCATCGTGCACCGCTTTTCAAGCGACATACACTTCAAAACTTTGCCGAGCGGTTGACCGTTCCGCGTTCCAGATGGTCGTGCCAAAAGCGTGCCACAGTATTTGGCACGATTTGGCACGGCAAATAATGGGCTACGAGGCGTGAGGGAGAGATTTCGGGCCAATCGTGCCAAAAATCCATAGAGGCCGATTTTCGTTTGGCACGATTATGCAATTCTCCTGAATAAATATGCAATCGCTAAGAATTAAAATGAGAAGAGAAGAATTAGAAATTGTACGAGACTGCGTCTCGCAGTACTCCGACATGCAAAAAGAACGAAGACTCTCCCACTCCTTAGAGATTAAAAAAGATGCCCGGCATCTCAAGTGCCGAGCATCCCAATTATGTTATATGTATAGAAAATCCTATATCATAAATCCCAAATCATTTCACGACAACTTTTTTGGCCGTACCATTTGAATATACTATTATATTGAATCCCTTTTGAGGTTTCTCAAAACGCAAGCCTTGTAGGTTATAGTAGCCCACTACCTCCGCTTCAGGTTTGTCATTGACGACACCATATACACTATTGGCTTTTTCAGTATTAAACATTATTTCCTCTCCGTATGTGATTCCTTTAGCAGTGCGTACAAAAGAACGATAACAATAGTTCGTGTCATCTTTCAGCCCTCCGACTTCTGCGGTCATTAGTAAACCAGTAGATATGATGGTCTGATGTTCTGAGTATGACTGAACAGTATTAGTTGATGAAGCATCAGACCAGAATTCAAATCCTTGTTCAATAGTATCATCTGATCCAGGAGTAACATAACCAATGAATTCTGCCGATTGTGATGTTATGTTTTTCGGGACAAGCGTATGTACAATTGGTTCAAAGTAAGAATAATCTTGTGCTGTCAGAAAAACCATCCAATTTCCGTAATAAGTATTTCCCGAGTCAGAGACATAAAAAGGTCTGTATTGATAATACCTATCAGGGCTCAAATCATTTAAACTGCCCGAAAGTTCGCCGTTGAATACAGGGCACCTTGCTGAGTTTGAGGGAACTGTCGAAGGTGCATCCGAACGTCTCCATTGAAATCCGAAACGCAAATCATCGTCTATGCCATTAGTTTGGGCTGTAATAATAGCCTTATTGTCGCTAATCAATTGCGCTTGTTGAGTTGCGAGTTGCAACTGAGACGTCTTGAACTTAACAGTTGAAACACCGGTCCACCCATCTTTAGTTGTAACGTAAAAGTCCAAATTGTATGTTTTATTTGGGTCTAATCCAAACAAAGATATTGAAGATAATCCACTTAAAACAAAACCGAAATCATCTATTTCCGCATCTATAACATTCTCAAGAGAACTACTCATAAAACATGTTGTTGGGCTTATTTCATTTGTAGTAATTGGTTTAATTGACTCTGTCGAGAAGACGGAATCAACTGATGATGTTATCCCCTTATATAAGACATTGAATACCACATTGCGACTTTCTCCTGGATACAAACCATTAAATGTGACTTCGCATCCCTGTCCTGCAGACTCAAAACTAAAGCCTTCGACTTCCGCGTCACCGTTATAAACGCCTCGCACTGTTATCGTTTTATTAGTTCTATTAACCAATTCTATCGACATATCTTCCTCATTTGATTTTGTTATAATCGGCATATCTCCAACAATTTGAGTACCATTGAAAAAACCGCTTATCGTGATTTTGTATTCTGTTGATGGTTGTAAGTTAGTCAACTTGAAATTGTTTGATTGGTCAGGTTCAACATTTTCCCCATTAAACACAATATTATTCAAACCAAACAAGTTTGATTTGGATAGAATACTTGTCGTTTGAGTATTTATCTCGTTAACTATAGGATATACGTTTTCTGTTTTTGGCCAATAGGGCAAATAAATAGATGGTGATATGACAATAGTGTTATTATTTGTGGCAAAAGTTTTGTTGGAGAAAGAAATGACGCTTTTGAGCCCAGAACAGTTATAAAAAGATTTAACACCAATACTTTGTACGCTCTTTGGAATCAAAATAAATTCCAATGACGAATTATCACAACACAAATAATTTGGAATCTTCTCTACGCCGTTGCCAACAAATAAATTTTTGAGATTTGTCATTTCAGAAATAGCATTTACAGAGCCAGTAAAATCAGGCATATTTAAGGCATTCCACTCAACAGTTTCAACCGTTTTACACCCCTTAAATGCATAACGTTTAATTTCGGAAACATTTTCACCAATAAACACATATTTTAATCTATTTGTATTAGCCAAAATTCCTGTTGGTATGCGCTTAACCTTTGGACCAAAATAAACTGAATCTGCAGCCGAAAAGAAAGAGCCGTTATATTCATACCAATCGTCGCCGTCCCAGCCCTTTTCAGCGTTCCAGAAAATCGTTTTGATATTAGGACAATCGTATAATGGACAATTAGCATCGCTCTCGATGGTTACTATTTCTAGATTAACACAAGATTCAAACGAAGCGCCATAATCGACGACGGAGGAGGGTATCGTTAATGACTTGAGACTATAGCATCCGGCAAAAGCGAATGGGTAAATATTTGTAACCCCATCTGGTATAACCAAATTTGTCACTTCTTCCCCGTTTAAATATAATCGGTGGGCATACCCTAATGGACTTTCTTTTTCAAGGTCAAATGGGATATTAAGCCAAGACTCAAGACTTTCTATATTAACCTTTTCCAATCCAATACACCCAGAAAATGAATATCTACCAATACTGACCAGACCGCTTGGAATAGATATGGATTTGATTTTTTTACAATTACAGAATGTATAATCCTTTATTTCTTTTACTCCATTAGGTATAACTAAATCATCTGACATATTAGAACAACCATTAAATGCATATTCACCAATTTCTGTGACAGAGTTTGGGATTGACAATGATGTTATTTTGCTTAGCCCATTACATATATATGGCGGTATTTTTTGAACCTCATCACCAAAGACGAACACCCCAATATTATTTGAAAAAGGCATTTGTGAAAAATATGTTCCGATGTTGCAATTTATCGCGTTCCATTTAACTGAAGTTAATTTGTTGCACCCACTAAAAGCCTCTTCGCCAAGATGTGAAAGTGTTGTCGGAAATATCAATTCGCCAGACAAATTTGAACATTCGCAAAATGCCCAATCACCAATATCTTTCACGAAACTTGGTATGTTGACAGAAGACAATTTCGTGCAACCGCGAAAAGCCTCATCATAAATTATGGTGACCGAATTCGGGATTATTATTGATGTCAGACCTGTACAGCCACTGAATGCTCCATATCCAATAGAAGAAACCTCATACGTATTGCCTTCATAGGATACGGATGGCGGGACACTGACTATACCTGAATATTCATCATAAGCCTCCGGATCTGTCCCTTTAAAAGTAACAGACACAGTCTTGCCATCAGAATTTTTCGAATAGTAAATCCCATCAACCTCAAAACCATGAGATGATGACATAAAGGGGATTAATGCCAGCGATATGGCGGTTGCGGTTCTTTTAAGGGTTGGAAAGACTTTCATTTTTTTGTTTTTGTTCATTTTCACCCTATCAGTCCAGTCGGGTATTTGATTATAAAAAGCGTGGACTGATTTGTCACAGTTTTCAGTTGATGGTCTTAGGATACCAAGGGCAAAAAAAGTGGAAATGCAGTTCACGCTACACGTGAAAACCGCTTTGTTATCCTCTTGTCCTTTTGAAAAGTTCCTAAGTTCTCAACTGAAAAAGATGAACAAAACGCTTCTATATGTTTTGAATACTATAAGATTGCCGCTGCAATCCAACTGCAAAATTAAGAAAAAAATCTAATAATGCAAAATTGACAAAAGATTTGACACCTTTGGCCTCGCGAACCGCCTTGATCACCATTCGCTTCTAAACTTTGCCGAGCCACTTCGTAGGCGCATAATACAATTAATTAGGATAGAGTAATTGTACGAGACTGCGTCTCGCAGTACTCCGACATGCGGAAAAAACAAGATGCCCGGCGTGCCGAGCATCTTTATTTGATTCTTCGTGAACTTTGTGAAACCGCTATTTCACTATGTGTTTGGTGGTGCGGAGGGAACCGTCGGAAAGTGTTGCGACGCGGATAAGAATCTGCCCCTTGTCGGGATTGGCTACGCGAACTCCCTGCATTGTGTAATAAACGGAGGAAACTTCGGTGGCAGACGATTCCTCAGCATTCACTCCTGTGATTTCGGAATATCCGTTGTCAACTCCGTTAAGCGTCACGAACACGTCGTTGGCGTTAGGCGACGAGATACGCAGTTTGGCCGTATGGGAGCCCTTTAGCCCGTCGGGGGTGTAGGTGATAGTTTCTTTCACTGCCGTTGAGAAAACGCCGGAATATGCGCCGGTGTCGGTCTTGGTGGCGGAGAAGCAACGACCGTCAGGACCAGTGATGGTGTAGGATGCCAAACCGTTGAGCGAGCCGTTTGTGCCGCCACCGTTTGAACTGTGGGCTACGTTAAACGTGCCTGTGGCCGGTTCAGAGACGGTGGAGATTTCGATAGATGATGTTGATGGGGTTGAAACGCCTTTAGGCACGCTGTAAGAAAACCCGTCGGTCGTATTGGGGCAGAAGTCAAAGAGGTTGTACTTTCGGGCAGAGCCGTTGCCGGTGACGATGCCGACAATCATGTGGGTGCGGCCTGCGGCGTCGCGGTGCATCTTAATGCCTTCGGGTTCGCCATAGCCGATGTTGACGATTGCCGAGCGAAGGATGGGCTTGCGGTATGCGAACTTGTCGGTGCGCCAGTTCCAAGCGGTAACGAAAACAGTCGGCTTGGAGTTGACGGCAGACGCTCCGGGAGATGTGGCCGACTCAACGTGAGTTGAGCCCACGCCTTCGAAGATGTAGATGTAGTCGCCCGATACGGTGTAGCCCTGATGCGGCCAAGTGAACAGGCCCTTGTCGGCATTGACGTAATCGGCATGTGCCGGGTCGGACGATGTGAATTTATATGTAGAGTCCTTCGATGTCAATTTGATGACTTTGAGGGGAACAGGACGAGTTGACGACGAACCGGAGAGGTAATTATACATTTCATCGAGGTCGTAGATTGCGAAAGTGTTCTTGCTCTTGTTGGAATACTCGGCGAAAAGTCGGTTGGTCTGGTCAACGGTCGGATATTGCGATTTTAGAGTTTCGCCATTAGTGCCGAGCGTATTCTCCCACTGGTAAATCGGGTAAGTTGTGCCGTTGTAGGAGAACGAGGTTTTGTTGCAGTCGGCAGTTGCATTAGCCACCCATGGGACAAACACGATTGATTCGGGGCGGGAAGAATAATAGCCCGTGGAACTTGCCGCATACACGCCCTTACCGCCGCTGATTATGTAGGCTTGGCTGCCGAATTTGCACACAGCCATATTCGAGCCGTGACCGGCATTTTTGAGGTACATATAGCCTTTTTTCAGCGTATTGTCCTCGTAGAAGAAGTGGGTGATAATAAGGCCGTGGTCGTCATCGCCCACCGGAGTGACTTGGCAGGTGTAGATAGAGCCACCTTTGTCGTCGATGTCGTAACTTTGGACAACGGAATTATTCACCTTCGTTTCCATCTCTTTGAACTGGGAACTCGATGTGGGCCATTTGTAGTAGTCCATCGTAGTGCCTTTCGAAGAAGCATGGTCGAAGAGCATCGCGCTGTTGCCGAACAACCGTTGTGCGGTGTTTTCGTTTTTCTGCTTGATAAAGCCGAAGCAAAGTTCGGAATTGTCGTAAGTGTTGAAGCGTGCATTCACACGTGCGGCGTCGGTGTAGTTGGTGTAGAACACGTAATTATAGGTTGCCGACGAGTGTTTCGGCTTATTGCGGAATATATTGTGATGCACGTCGATTGTGCAACCAACGGGAGCCATTTGCGGCGTCGAAGTGTCGCCGTTGAAGAAGCGGATGATTGCATATAGGCTTGATTGTCCCTGACAACCGTCGAAGTCGTTGTGCTCAATATAGACTTTTGTGGTGTTTGCGTAAGCGATGTAATAGAGGCGGATGGCTATTTCACCATATAAACTTCCGTTAGGACGGGTGAAGTCGCCGACGTTTTTGAAGGTGTTGTAGCGAATGTTGTTCGTGCCTTGTGCGTTGTAGAGGGCGATGCTACAGCCGCCGTCGTAGAATGAGTTTTCGTTGAAAAAGCAATTACCGAAACTGCCGGCGACCACGACGAAGTGGGCCTGGTAGGTTTCGGAGCCGATAAATTCGTTGCGACCGACATTCACGTTTTTGTAGATGCAATGCGCGTTGGCGTTCATTGCGTCGTTGCCGGTGCGAAGAGTGCCGAGGTGGACCACGCCGTAACTGAGGTTGTGGGGCAAGGTGGATTCGGTCACTTTGTTGTATTGAAACTTAAACCCTTCAAGCGGTGATGCGGTGGTGGCTTCGGTATTTACCACGCAGCCATTGCCTGTGAAGTGGAAACCGTTGATGAAGATATTATTCGCATTGACGGTGATTTTTCCTGTGATGACCGATTCGGGGAGAGTGCGAGTGCCTGAGCGAGTTTCGCCAAAGGCGTTGTTGCCGTAAAAGGTTAGCCCAGGGGTGGTTATGGTCACGTTCTCGGAGTAGGTTCCGGCATCGACGTAAACGCTGGAACTTGATGCGGGATTGCTCGCCAGGAAAGAGGAGAATGACGGGAAGGCAGTAGTTCCGACGTTGAAGGAGATGTTCTTAAACGTGATATTCTCGCCTGTGGTGGTGGCTGACGGACTAATCAAATAGTTCTCCGCGGTAGCGGCTACGCTTGCGGCAAGCGTCAACAAAGCAGCAACTAAATGTTTTATCATGATTTAATGTATTAATTTGCCTACAAAAGTAATGATTTTTTTCGGAATGATGAATTAATCTTTAAAGATTATCGGGCGATACGCTTGTGGGCTGAGACTGTGCCGTCGGTTAAGAGCGCCACTTCGATGTAGGCACCGGCGGTTGGCTTCTTGGTCAGGCGTATGCCCTTCAAGTCGTAGTAGGTTATGTTTTTTATTGAGACCATACCTTCTGCAACTTTATCGACCGAGGTTATTGTCGGGTCAGTGTCGTTCGCGTCGGTGTATTCGCTCTTTGTGACTTTGACGTTGTTAGCGCCATAAACGGCGGTAAGCCGCACGTCCCAATTATCGGGCGAATTGGTGGATGGTGTGGGCGCCCATCCGCGAGGCATAGCCCTTGGTGCGGAATTGGCGGGATTACCACCAGGGACTGTCGATAAGTTATAGCCGTCCCAGTAGAAATAGAACGTGCAAGGCTGTCCCGATTCGGGCTCGATGACAGTGCTTGTGAGTTGAGCGGGAGTGATGTTTCCGCTACCGGCGGGGAAATAGGTCAATTCCTCAGCGGAGAAAGATTGCCATCCGTTCCCGTCGTTTTTATTCACTTGGAGTTGATAATAACTGACAGGCTGATGAGTGCCCGCGGGCTCGTTGAGCGTCACTTCCATACGGTAGATGGGAGTTGTGACGTTGTGCCAGCCGTGGTCCTCATCCCAAATGGCGACCGTCCCGTTTGGAGCCTCTTTTACAGTGACATTGACACGCGGAGCGTCGGCTGTGTAGTCGGGAATAATCTGTACGGACGGAACTATATTGGAATAATGCCCCGTCACGCTGTTGTAGGTATAATTAGCACGGACAACTGCGGAATAAGTGTGTCCAATCCAAACATCGGGAACAATTTCGCTTGTTGCCGACGGGCTAACGCTTGAGTTGGTGTAGATAACTTCGTTTGTGGTTTCGTCTGTAACAATTACTTCGTATCCGTTGCGTGTGGCTTTGGGAGAATTGGCAGGCGTGGGCCACGAAATAGTCAGATTCATCTGCTGAACTTCGGCAGAGGTCGTTTGAAGATTTTGCGCGGGAGAAACAGACGACGGCTTGGGGCAGTCGTAATCGACACCATCGACGTTTGGAATCGCACGGTCAGTTCCATAATAATCCCAAGATGTGGCAACCGCAGAGTCGTTGTGACCGGAGATGTGATAGACGGGAGTAACAGCAAACGATGTGAGGAATCCCGCTTGCGAGCCGGAAGTGACGTTAGTAGCAACCGAAGAGGCGGTCCCGTTGACGGAGAGATTGTATTGCTTGAACGAGCCGGCAGAGCCTGACTGCGTTATAGAGTAACTATATTTGCTGTTCGCGGCACGGCTAACATCGTAGTAATTAAAAGTGTTGACGGTCGGCGTTGTGTTTGTCAGCGGGGCGGGAATAGCGGAAGCGGAGGCTGTCGGGCCCGCAGGACTTATTCCGCTAAGAGCGGTGCGAGCATGTCCGTCACATTCATACACACCCTTTGAATAATAAGAAAAGGTTGACGACGATGTGCATCGCGAAGCGCTGTCATCGATATAAGTGCTTGCATCCACGTTTGTCAAACCGCCGGTGATGTCAGTATTGCTTGAATTAAACACATAATATGACAAGGCTTCACCGCCCGACGGAGGATTGCAAACAATGATTCGGCGCAGAGTGGGCGTTGACGTGCCGTTCTGCTTGTAAGTGCCGGTGTATGTGCAGGCCGTAGTAGGCAATAGCGTGGCCTCGAAATCGTAAGTGTAATAGCCTGTTCTCCATGCCAAGCCCATAATCTGGGTGTGGTAACCGCTATGGCGAATTGTGGAGAATGCCGGACCTCTAATATTAGAGTTGCACTTAGTATATTTAGTGCCTGTTCCGTCATCTCCGCTGGTCATCGGATTTCGTGAACCGACTAAATTCAGATAAATCTCACCTGAAGCGTTCTCCATGATTTCGTAAACTTTCATTCCTCCCGAACCGGCATCTGTGGCAGTCGCCCCATTATATCCGTATGTTCCATACGGTTCATCTGCGGTTACCAAAAAATTGTGCCCCTGCAGGCTGAAGACTGAAGGTACTCCATAGGCAAATCGAGCGTTACCAGTCACGCCATGCCCGTTGTAAAATTCGTAGGCTTCGGTCACATGTGCTCGCCAAACCTTGTTGGTGCTATCGTAGGTAAAATTTCCATATTTACACAGCCATATTTTCTGACCCTGAATATGCACCATCATACGGTTATCGTTGTCACCGTAGCCGATACACGAGCCACAGGTGACATTATTTGGTAGTGACAGTTTATTATCGAAAAGAATTTCCTCTGCCTGTTGATATGTCACATTATCGGCCTCGGTCGATGAATATCTCAATTTTACACGGAAAGCGCGGTCGGTTATCTGATAGGGCGTGAACCAAACATATCCGCCTTTGCCATAGCGACCTGCATCGATGGCATCCTGGTCATCGTAAGTGCCAAAGTCGCCAGAAGCCTGTATGACTTGACATGAACCTTTAACACTGGAAGTGCCATTAAAGTTTGTCGGATAGTAACGATTGGCGTTTGGTCCCCACACTTGGATATATTTCGCTGGCGATATGGGGTCGTTTGATGTATCAACTTGACGGATTTCATCGGATGCTACTCCATCAACCATAACCGGGTGAAGATAATTCGGAAAATAGTCAGTTTTTGTGCTGTTGACTAATGCATTGGCGAAAATCAGATTACCATATTCGTCGTTGGCAATTCCAAAATACCAATATCCTCCACCACCCGATTTTGTCACTCCTTTATATTCATTGAATTGAACATGGTGGTTTGATTCGCGGGTAAACCAATAGCCCTTAAAAGTAGTAGTGCTACCAATGGGGGCTACCGACGTAGTGTTGAACAAAGTGTAATAAGCGTACCTGAATGCCCCATTCTCGGTTCTTCTCGTAATCGCCGCTTTACGCGAAGGCCCGATATCATTTGATCCGGCAGTATTAAGAACGCTTTCCATTGCGGCTTGATTATAATGGTCAGTGACACCGGCATTATACCTCGGCATGCAATAGTACACCTCACTGCCGAATGATACAGAGAAGTTGTTGGGGTTCACTGCCGCATCGGCGTAAGGGAGAGAGGAAGCCATAGCGGTGAGCAGAAATATCGCGAGAATACGCGCGACGCGCCAACCAAAACGGTTTACGCTTATTCGATTTTTGAAGAACGCAATAATTTTCATAATGCTATTGACAATAAAAGGAAAGACAATAATGCTACAATATGCAAAATTAAAGAAAAAAAATACTGGTATCGCCCCCCGCTGTTAAATAATGTTAAATTTTTAGACATGGACAAGCGAAAAAAGGCATTGGGCGAATTGCCCAATGCCTTTTTCGTTTCGCAAAAAGCGACAAGTCGAATTATTCGGCTGCGGGTGCTTCGGGAGCCTCTTCGGCCGCAGGGGCTTCTTCAGCGGCGGGTGCTGCTTCGGGAGCGGGTGCAGGAGCGGCCTCTGCTGCGGGAGCAGGAGCGGCTTCAGCGGCCTTTTTGCTACGGCTGCGGCGAGTGCGCGAAGCCTTTTTAGCGGCGCCTTGCTTGGTCATGTTCTCATTGTAGTCAACGAGTTCGATGATACAAGTTTTGGCGTTGTCGCCGAGACGGTTGCCGAGTTTAAGGATACGAGTGTAACCTCCGGGGCGGTCGGCAATTTTTTGAGCGATTTCGTTAAACAACTCTTTGACAGCCTCTTTCGACTGGAGGTCGCGGAAGACGATACGACGGTTGGCCGTTGTGTCTTTTTTAGCGCGGTTGATGATAGGCTCTGCATAGACGCGGAGTGCTTTAGCCTTGGCAACAGTGGTGATAATGCGTTTGCTAAGGATAAGCGACGTTGTCATATTAGAGAGCATAGCGTCGCGATGGGCTTTTTTGCGACCGAGATGGTTGAATTTTTTATTATGTCTCATCGTTGAATTTAGTCTTTTTCTAATTTAAATTTTGAAATATCCATTCCGAACGAAAGGCCTTTGTCGGCGAGCAGTTGGTCTAACTCGGTGAGTGACTTTTTGCCGAAGTTGCGGAATTTGAGCAAATCGTTCTTGTTGTAGCGTACAAGTTCGCCAAGAGTTTCCACCTCAGCGCTCTTCAAGCAGTTAAGCGCGCGAACGGAGAGGTCCATTTCGGACAACTTAGTCTTGAGGAGTTGGCGCATTTTGAGGACGCCTTCGTCGAATTCCTCGTTACCGTCGTTATCGGAGGCCTCGATGGCGATTTTCTCGTCGGAGAAGAGGGCGAAGTGATGGATGAGGATTTTGGCGGCTTCTTTGAGCGCGTCCTTGGGGTGGATAGATCCGTCGGTGGTAATCTCAATGATAAGTTTCTCGTAGTCGGTCTTTTGGTCGACACGGAAGTTTTCGGCAGCGTATTTGACGTTGACAATCGGGGTATAGATGGAGTCGATGGCAATGAGGTTGAGTTCATCGTTTGGCGTGCGGTTTTCCTCAGCGGGAACCCAGCCGCGACCTTTGTTGATTGTCAATTCGAGGTTGAAACTTGCCGAAGCGTCGAGGTGGCAGATTTCGAGTTCGGGATTGAGCACTTCAAAAGAAGCGAGGGCAGCCCCGATATCACCGGCCTTGAACACTTCCTTGCCGGAGACTGTCAATGAGGCTTTTTCTTCCTCAACATCTTCGGCGAGACGTTTGAGATTAATTTTCTTGAGATTAAGAATGATGTTTGTGACATCTTCTTT
>JAFZPB010000237.1 GCA_017552595.1 Muribaculaceae bacterium | reverse complement strand
TTTATACAATAATTATATATGCTGTCTATCGATGGCGTTATGGCATCGCGCTCGGTGGACCGACAGTCGCCGCCATTACCGTGGTGACTTCGTTCTGCTTCGCCTCGATGGTGGCATTTCTTCTTTTCGGTTGGATTGCAGCGATGGCAGTGGCGATTGTCGCCACAGGAGTGGCTCTCGTGCAGATTCGCCGACTGTTAAAATGAAAAAACTTTGCGATTATGAATAAAATGAATTGGGATAAACTTTTGTGTGACAAACGCTTTGGTGTGAACGGGCAAGGCAGTTCCCATCGCGAACTCCGTTCGGATTTTCAGCGCGATTACGACCGACTGATTTTCTCGTCGCCGTTTCGCCGCCTGCAGAACAAAACGCAGGTGTTTCCCTTGCCGGGGAGCATCTTTGTCCACAACCGATTGACGCATAGCCTTGAAGTGGCAAGTGTCGGTCGCTCTATGGCATTGGAAGTGGCTCAAAGCCTTCGCAAGAAATACGCCGCCGAAGAATGGGTGGAGAAATTCAATGTAATCGACGATATCGTGGCGGCCGCGTGCCTTGCCCACGACCTCGGAAACCCGCCGTTTGGACATTCGGGCGAAAAGGCCATTTCCACTTTCTTTTCCGAAGGCAACGGGGTGGGGTTGAAAGACTCGCTTTCCGCTGAGCAGTGGAACGACCTGATTCATTTCGAGGGTAACGCCAATGCTTTCCGAATGCTTATCCATCAGTTCAATGGCCGCCGTCCTGGCGGTTTCGCAATGACTTATTCCACATTGGCATCAATCGTCAAATATCCCTACGAATCATCGCTTGCCGCTGAGCGTACCGGCAAATTCGGATTCTTCACCTCGGAGCGCGACAAGTGGCTAAAGGTGGCTGGAGAACTTGGACTTCTCCGTCGAGACGACCCAAAGGGACGGCTGTCGTATGCCCGTCACCCGCTCGTCTATCTCGTTGAGGCGGCCGATGATATCTGCTACGAAATTATGGACCTTGAGGATGCACATCGACTTCATATAGTTTCCGCCGATGAAGTTATCGACTTGCTGTTGGGCTTCTTCGACGATAAACGCCGTCAGCATCTTGTCGAAGTGATGGCAACGGTAGATGACCCGAAAGAGAAAATAGCCTATCTTCGTTCGTCGGTAATCGGAACGCTGGTGCACCAGTCGGCGCAACTTTTTGTTGAGCATGACGATGATATACTCGCGGGCAATTTCGAAGGCTCGCTTCTCAATAACCTTTCGCAGGCCACTCGCGACGCTTACAGTCGTTGCGAGAATCTTTCATACGGCAAAATCTACGACTCTCACGAGGTTGTGGATATCGAGTTGGCTGGTAATCAAATTCTCACTTACCTGCTTGAGAAATTCATCCATGCAGTTTGCAACCCGACGCTAAACTATTCGAAATTGCTCCTGTCGCAAGTGCCCGACCAGTACGATGTGAACGGACCCGACCTTTTCGGTCGCATTCAGGCTATTCTTGACCACCTTTCGGCGAT
>JAFZPB010000017.1 GCA_017552595.1 Muribaculaceae bacterium | reverse complement strand
CTTCGTATTCCACGAACTGCCCCTCTTCGATGGCCTTACGGAATTGCTCCTCAGTGAAAAAATAATAGTGGGTGCCGTGGATTTCGCCGATACGCGGCGGACGGCTTGTCGCCGACACGGAAAATCGAAGGTCGATGTCGCCCGATTTCAGTATGGCGTTGATTATCGTCGATTTGCCGCAACCCGACGGTGCCGAGATTATGATTATCTTTCCACACATATCACATCACGTTGAGCACCTGCTCCTTTATTTGTTCTAATTCGTCCTTCATCTTGACCACGATTTTCTGCATCTCTGCATGATTCGACTTCGAACCGAGCGTGTTGATTTCGCGGCCCATTTCCTGGCTGATGAAACCGAGTTTCTTGCCTTGTCCGCAGTTGCCTTCAAGTGTCTCGATGAAATAGTTGAGATGTTGTGTCAAACGCTGTTTCTCTTCGTTTACGTCAAGTTTTTCGATGTAGAAAATCATTTCTTGCTCAAAACGCGAACGGTCAAAATCGACGTTGCCGAGTTTGAGGAGATTGTCGTTTATACGCTGGCGGATTTTCTCCACTCGCTCTTTTTCGTATGGGTCGACCTGAGCGAGCAACCCGCGGATATTGGCTATTTTCTTGCGGAAAAACTCGTCGAGTTTCGCACCTTCGGTGGCACGGAACTGCATAACGGCTTCGACCGCCTCGCCGGTGGCGCGAAGCACGGCTTCCGCTTCATCGGCCTCAAGTTGGGGTTGGGCGTCAGTCTTCATCACATCGGGAAGGCGCAACAGGGCAGCGTACCAATCCTGAGGCACATCGATGGCCAATGTCTTCGCCACCTCCTCTATTTGTTTCTTATAGCCCTGAAGCACAGCCAAATTGAATGTGGCGGTAGTTTCCACCGTCAAGTTCTCGGTGTAAATTGTCACATCAACTTTGCCGCGCTCCAATCGCTTGGCCACGATGTTGCGGATTTCCATTTCTTTCTCGCGATAAAGCGACGGAATACGCGCCGAAAAGTCGAGTTGTTTGCTGTTCAACGACTTAACTTCTACTGTTATTTTCTTGTTGTGGGTAGTGGCGACAGCCTTGCCAAACCCCGTCATCGAGTAAACCATATATAGCGTTTAGAATATTTCGCAAATATACGAATTTTAATCGAGTTAAACACCACTCCGCGGCAAAAGAATTGACCGCAAAAAGGCGATGAAAAAAAATCGGCAGAAAACGCCCCGAGAATTTTGTCGAATGAAAAGATTTTTGTAATTTTGCGAGCATTTTGTGCCGAAAGGGCTCGAATAAGCGGCGGCAATGTGGTCGCCCGCCCTGCGGACTAACCTGTAAATTAACAAATTAACAGATGTACGTAATCGTAGAAATTAAAGGACAACAGTTCAAAGCCGAAGCCGGCAAATACTTGTATGTCCACTATCTCGGCGAAGAAGTTAACGAAGGCGACACAGTCGAATTCGACCGCGTCCTCCTCGTCGACGCCGACGGTGCCGTTAAAGTCGGTGCTCCCACCGTGGACGGAGCAAAAGTTGTTTGCGAGGTGAAACGTCCCCTCGTGAAAGGTGAAAAAGTGATCGTTTTCAAGAAAAAACGTCGCAAAGGCTACCGCCGTCTTAACGGCCACCGCCAATGCTTCACCCAAGTAGAGATTAAAGACGTAGTTGCATAACCCATTAAAAATCACGAAGAATCATGGCACATAAAAAAGGTGTAGGTAGTTCTAAGAACGGACGCGAATCGGAAAGCAAACGACTCGGCGTCAAGATTTTCGGTGGCCAATTTGCGAAAGCAGGCAACATCATTAAACGTCAACGTGGCACTGTCCACCACCCCGGACTTAACGTCGGTATGGGCAAAGACCACACCCTTTACGCACTTGTCGACGGCACCGTAGTGTTCACGACAGGCAAGGCCGGACGCCGTTTCATCAACGTCGAACCCGCCGAAGCGTAACTCGTTTCTCAATCACAAGAAAATCAATGCAGGGAGCACCATTGAGGTGTCCCCTGTTTTGTTTCGCGCCCCGCTCATTTTCGTTGCGTATTTTCGCCACTTTTCAAAGTTTTTACGGCATATTCTTCCTATTCTCCGATTTTTTGATTATCTTTGCCTGATTTTTCATCAAAATCGCATCAAATCATCATCAAGTACTATTTGCCGTGACAAAAACAACTGAAAATCTATCCGACCGTGACTCGTTGATTTCTTTCGACGAGGCAAACCATACATATACCTACGAGGGCCAAAATTTCATCTCCGTGACTACCCTCATCGACAACTATTTCTCACACTTCGAAGTGGAAAAAATCGCCGCCAAAAAAGCCGCTAAAATGGGCGTCTCGCCCGAAAGCCTTATCGAGGAATGGCGTCAAAAAGGTGATGAATCGCGCCAATTGGGCACAACCCTCCACAGTTGTATCGAACGATTCTATAAGGGCGAAAACGTGGCTTACGACGCACCCGAATGGAATTTCTTCCTCGACTTCGCTCGCGACTATAACCTCGAACCCATCCGCTCCGAATGGGCCATTTTCGACGAAGAATTCAAGGTTGCGGGCACCCTCGACTTCATCGGCATCCACAACGGCGAGATAACCATCTTCGACTGGAAACGTAGCGAAAAACTTATCGACCCCAAAACCGGCATCGAACTTCGCGAAAACCGCTTCCACCGAAACGGCTTCAAACCTATCGGCCACGTCAGCGACACTCCTTATTATCACTACGCACTGCAAGTCAACATGTACGCGCTCTTCCTCTCACGCCACTACGGCATCGACGCGTCGCGCCTCAAACTTGCCGTGTTCCACCCGTCGAACAGTCAATACTATGTCATTGAACTGCCGCTGATGCGCAGCGAGGTCATCAACATCCTCAACGACTACAAAAACAAAGGTTTCCACCTATAGTATTTAATTTTAATGCATAATAAATTTCGAGCATTCGATTGTTCGAACAATCGAATATTCGAATTATCTTTCAACTATAAACTTTAATCTTTG
>JAFZPB010000236.1 GCA_017552595.1 Muribaculaceae bacterium | reverse complement strand
GAGTAATCAAGACGTTCAATTTCCATATCGGCTACTTTAATAGTGGGATTCTCGCTAAGCGCAATGGCAATACAGTCTTCGAGCGACATCTTAACACCATTGGATGCAATTTTTGGGATATCAATAACAGACGGGACAGAGTCGGTTTTTGAGACAATCGTGTCGATTGTATAGGCATTCGTTTGGGCAATAATACTTGTTGAGAAACCAATTGCCATAGTCACAACGACAGATTTCAATAAATTAAATTTCATAAAAATACTTTGCCTTAAAAATATTCTTTGCTTTTGGACTGCAAAGATACGCAAATTATCCAAAAGTGCCAATTTTAGCCACAATTTGTTCCTAAAAACGCAAATTCTGTGGACAAAAAGGCAAATCTGAAGACTCCGGTTTGGGGGGAAAATGGTTATTTCTGTCTCAAATCTTGATGAATTTCGCAAAGACGCCGATTCAAAAGAGCCGAGAATTGATAGTTTTTCAATCCCCAACGGGGAGAAATAAGCAAGTCGTCGGGTGATTGGCTGACAAACCGTTCTATTGAAATTCGCTTTGGAACGATATCTATTATCTTACAACAAAGTTCAATGTATTCTTCGACAGTGAATTGACGAATTGGATAAAGGTGCTCTTCATAGTCTTTTGCCATGCGTGTTCCTTTGATTATTTGTAACTGATGAAGTTTGATAATTTCAATGGGAAGTAGGGCGGCTCGCTTAAGAGTCTGTAGAATCATTTCGTCGGTTTCTCCAGGTAGTCCCAAGATAAAGTGTAGCCCTACATGAATATTGACTTGAGCCGTACGATTGACTGCATCGACAGTGTCGCTCCAATGATGGCAACGATTGACAAGGTCAAGGGTCGAATCATGAGATGATTCCGCCCCATATTCGACAAGTACGAAATGCTGTCGGTTCAATTCCGACAAATAATCGAGCAACTCGTCGGGCATACAGTCGGGACGGGTGCCTATGATTATGCCGTCAACAAGAGGATGGGCGAGCGCTTCTTCGTAAATCGAACGAATCTTTTCAAAAGAGCCATGCGTGTTAGTATAGGCCTGAAAATAAGCCAGATATCGCATTTGGGGATATTTCCGGCTAAAAAATCGAATACCGTCTTCGATTTGTTGTGTAACTGATTTCGAAGAAGACGCAAATGCCGGATTAAACGACTGATTGTTGCAATATGAACAACCGCCACGGCCTTTAGTGCCGTCGCGGTTAGGACATGTGAACCCTGCGTTAATAGTGATTTTTTGCATTTTCTTTCCGGGAAATCTCTCGGAAAGGAAGTCGGAAAAATCGCGATAGAATTCAGCCACGATCAATACGTGATGAAAGGTTGCGGAGATAAGCGTCGAAAATGACTATTGCAGCCATTGCCTCAACAATCGGTACGGCACGAGCGGCAACACAAGGGTCATGGCGACCTTTAGGATTTACAACCGAAGGATTGCCATGTTTGTCAATTGTCGGTTGCGGACGAAGAAGCGTTGCGATAGGCTTGAATGCCACTCTCATTGTGATTGGCTGTCCATTTGAAATTCCACCTTGTATTCCGCCGGAATGATTGGATTTCGTGGCAATTTTGCCGTTTAGATTGACAAACTCATCAGCGACTTCCGAACCCTTTTTATCGGCGAAATCAAATCCGTCGCCGATTTCAAATCCTTTAGCCGCGTTAATACTCATCATCGCCGATGCCAATTCCGCCGACAGTTTGCCGAATACGGGTTCGCCGAATCCGGCGGGACAACCTTCGACAATACAATCGATAACACACCCGACAGTATCGCCATCTTTCTTGACATCCTCAATAAGACGTTCCATTGCATCGGCCTTGGTTTTGTTTGGACATCTCACTTTATTACTGTCAATAATATCAAAATCAAGTGAGTCGGCATTGTCGAGTCGGATATTTCCCACTTGTGACGTATAGGCCTTTATAGAAATGCCTATTGTAGAGAGTGCTTGACGGGCTATAGCACCTGCCACAACTCTTGAAATAGTCTCGCGGGCTGACGAGCGACCGCCGCCGCGATGGTCGCGTCGGCCATATTTTGCGTCATATACATAGTCGGCGTGCGATGGACGATAAATATCGCGGAGGCTATCGTAGTCGGCTGAACGATGGTTTGAATTTTTGACTATAAAGCCTATTGGCGTTCCGATAGTTACGCCCTCGAAAATTCCCGAAAGGAATTCCACTTTGTCGGATTCATCACGTGATGTGGTCAAATCTGATTGCCCAGGACGACGACGGTCGAGTTGTCGTTGTACGTCATCAATGTCTATTCTCAAACCGGCCGGCACTCCATCAATTATGCCGCCTATTGCCGAGCCGTGGGATTCACCGAAAGATGTCAACCGGAAAATATTGCCTATCGTGTTCATTGTCAATTATTTTTTATCACATGCAAGGTTTTCAACAACCGTGGCTTTAATGAAATTGATTAAATCTTGAGGAGATATGCAAAGTTGTTGGCCACGGACACCGGCACTAACATGAATTTTTTCATGCAATAGGGCAGATGAATCAATGAATGTCGGAAACGGCTTTTTCATTCCGATAGGGGAGCAGCCGCCTCTGATATAACCTGTCAAGGGCGGTAATTCTTTCATTGGAATCATCTCGGCCTTTTTCGCTCCTGCCGCTTTTGCCGCCACTTTCAAGTCAACTTCTTTTGCTCCAGGGATTACAACCACGAAATGTCCGATTTTATCGCCATGCAAAACAAGTGTTTTATACACCACATCAATGTCAAGCCCGGCGCTCTCGGCAAGATGTTCTGCCGAGAGGTCGTCGGGGTCGACTGGATATGTCACGATGCTATGTGCCACATGCGCCTGTTCGAGTAGGCGAGTGGCATTTGTCTTTGTCGTTTTTTCCTTCTTCGACATAACTCGTGACAATAACGGGAAAGACTAACCGCATTTGGAAGTGCCGCAAGATGTGCATATCAAGCAGCCTTCTTGATAAATTAGGGTCTCTTGTCCGCAGTTAGGGCAGACTTGTCCATTGGCTTTAGTGCCATTGGGAAGATATTTCTTCAACGCGCGTTCGACGCCCATTTTCCAAGTGTTAATCGATTGGCTGTCAAGTTCTAGGCCACCAACGAGTTTAAGGACTTGGTCGATAGGCATTCCGTAACGAAGCACGCCGGAAATCAATTTTGCATAGTTCCAGAATTCGGGATTGAACTTCTCGGAAAGACCTTCGATTGTGGTCTTATAGCCGCGCTTATTAATGAATTGGAAGTCGTAGTGTTTATTGCCATTTGCATCGACTGCCTTGATGATTTTACCGTGATTGACCGATTTCGGGCAGAAAATGCCGTCTTCATCATCGGCAAGACCGGTAAATATTTCGTAAGGACGGCCATTGACAAGACCGACGAAAGCAATCCACTTTTCTTTGTTGTTTTGGAAACGAACCACATCAGCCTCAAGTTCGATAGGACGCTTTTCTATAAGAATGTGTCCTTCTGGTTCCTCTTGTTTTTTTGGCTCGATAGCAACAAGTACACCAGTGCGCGAACCGTCACGATAGACCGTACAGCCTTTGCAACCCGAACGCCATGCTTCGACATAAAGGTCGTTAACGAGTTCTTCGCTGACATTGTTCGGGAGGTTGATTGTTACAGAAATCGAGTGGTCGACCCATTTTTGGATTCGACCTTGCATTCTGACTTTTTCAAGCCAATCTATATCGTTAGACGTGGCTTTGTAATAGGGCGAACGGGCAACAAGGTCCTCAATTTCTTCTTGTGTGTAGTCATCGCGCACTTCGATGTTGTTGGTTTTCATCCAATCAATGAATTTGGGATGGTAAACCACGTATTCTTCGAAACTGTCGCCGTTTTCATCAACAAGGTCAACGCGGACATCAGTGTCACTCGGATTCACTTTGCGACGACGTTTATATACAGGAAGGAATACTGGCTCGATACCTGAAGTGGTACGTGTTAAGAGGCTGGTGGTGCCAGTCGGTGCAATCGTCAAGCATGCGATGTTACGACGGCCATATTTCAACATCTTTTCGTAGAGTTCGGGAGATGCTTTGCGAAGACGATTGATGTAAGGATTGTTTTTCTCACGCTCGGCATCGAAAATTTCGAATGCTCCGCGTTGGTGAGCCAATTCTACCGACGAACCATAGGCGGCAATAGCCAATTCGCGGTGAACTTTCTCTGAAAAATCGGTGGCTTCTGCGGTGCCGT
>JAFZPB010000235.1 GCA_017552595.1 Muribaculaceae bacterium | reverse complement strand
GCTTCGGTCCATGTTATTCCGTCACTGCTGTAGGCTGCCACGTCGCTCCAACCAGCCACAGCAACGAACTTCCCGTTCCCATAACACACTGAGGACCAATATTCTGAAGAAGGCATGGTTGTGGTTGCTTGGGGCCATGTTATTCCGTCACTGCTGTAGGCTGCCACGTCGCTCCAACCAGCCACAGCAACGAACTTCCCGTTCCCATAACACACTGAGTACCAATCTTCTGAAGCGTCGTTTGGAGGCAACGGATTGGTATTTTGCCAAGTATCATGAGACGGGGTCGACGGAGATGACGACGAGCTGTCACCGAATTTTATCCCTGCGTTTTCGATGTCGCCTGTTGTGTCACTGCCGTAATACATGTGGTTGTTCGGCGCGGTAGTTTCGCTGCCACTGACGTTGTACTGCAGCTTGCCGTCGAGCGCCTGCTTCAGCAAATCGATGTAAATTCCGCGATCGGGAAGGCGCAGTTCTTTGAATTCCGCCACTCCGTTCTTCATTTCGTACGGCCGATTCGTGATTTCCGCAGAAATCAGCTTGATGTTTGTCATCGCGAAGTCGACGTAATTTCCGTTCATCTGCGATGGAACTATGTAAAACTCTTTTCGCCCCGTAATTGGTTGCGTACCTGTGGTTGTGGCGCTCGAGTCGGAGGTTATGTTAGAAAAACCTATCGATGCCGAACTCGCCGACGGCTCTACCACGATTTTCAGCAGATATTTTTGCGGAAAGCTTAGCCGACCCGTAGCCGAGGTACAGGTATAGTTTCCGTTTGTATAAGTTGTTGTACCGCTTTGGGTTGTGTATACCAATATTTTCTTTTGCCCCTGAATCGTTCCGTCGTAGGCCGTGCCGTCGGCGAAGTATTTCGACGTGTCGGAGTAGTCGATGTCGCCTCGGATGCAGTCGCTTTCGATCATCGGAATCTCGGAAAAATCGTTGTCGAACCCGAGGTAAGTCAGCTCGCCCGGCTCGAACCAATCCGGCTTGTTCACGACCAAAATCAGCGCCTTTTTGCGGCCTTCCGTCATTTTCGACGGCGCCGATAGCCTACCCGAGGTTGCATTCGTCATCGCGTCCGTCGTGTCCGCCGCGTCGTATTTCGGGTCGTTGCTCCAGCTCTGAAACAAATTGTTCGCCCACACAAACGGCACAAACACGAAGTTCGACAGCTGATTTTGATTGAAATTAAATGGATAGAACAGATTCAGCAAGTCCGTGATTTTCCTCAAATCTGACTGCATCTCCACAATAGGATATGGGTTGCACAAAGCGACATATCCGCCGGTAGAATCGAAATCCATTTTTAAAAAATTAAACTTTCCCGCAAATCCCGGGATTTTCCACACGGGCCGTCTCATAAATTTGGGAGAGTATTTATAACCGTCCTTCGTTTCCACATCTCCTGCAGGATCGTTGTCCGACAGGATATCTCCGTAGTAAATCAGATTGTTTCCGTAGGCTTCGACTGTCTCGATTCTTCCCTGCGGAACCATAACGTTGGTGAATGAATGTGCACTTATTCCGTAGTGAAAGTGAAAATAATTCGGATCCCATGTCCAACCGAACAATCCATAGAGCATACATGGCCGAATATACGCCTGATAAGTGTTTTGGTTTCCCGGAAAGTCAGCCATATTGAAAAAATCAGGATCTACTGCCCAGGTTACTATTTTATCTACCGGTAACGATACCATTCCGCAATAAGGAACTATTCCGATATTCACTCCGCGCGTGTAGTGAAAATTATTTTTTACAAAGTCGTGAAATGCCTGTCCTAGCTGATGAATCGGTGTTTTTTTTGCATCGTCTGTTGGATAATCAGAGCTATAATAATATGGACTTCCCGCTGTTGAAGAATTACTGTCCAAATTATCGATATTATTTGCGGCTCCGTTTACGGGAATACCAAGCACAATGTCGACGCTGCACATCGCCGGAACTGCGTATCCGACATATTGATTTTCCGTTGTTACTTTTATTTTGTCGTTTTCGATTTCAATTTTTAATTTATCATCGTCGGAATTTTTTCGCCTTGGAACCGTTTCTTCGACAGGATTCGAGCCGCTCAATCCCATCCTTTGTCTGTTTGTAGCGCAAATTACAGCCTTCGTATAATTATTGATGCTTCCGCTGCAATTTATCGCATAATCTCTTACTGTGTCCTCTAACACTAACGCCGAATCACGATCATTAAAATTGTTGATAAGGTTAAAGGTACGAAAAATTCTGTACGCGTAGCCATTTACGGAGCCAGTGCCTGTATCTACAATTGCCCAATCGTTCGACTTTTCCTCATACTCCACGGTTCGCAGCGATGGGTCCAGGCTTTGGTATTCGGAGCAGCCAACCTTCAGCGGGCTGTAGGCGTTTCCTTGAGTCACGGTTCGGCCCGCAGGCAGCTCGAGCCCCTGAACCGCAGTGTATATCGGCGTCGAGTAGCTGTAGGTCGGCGCCGCGTTGTAGACGTCGTCGGCAACCTTGTACATCGCCTCGCGCTGCTGGTAGAAAGACAGGCCG
>JAFZPB010000234.1 GCA_017552595.1 Muribaculaceae bacterium | reverse complement strand
ATGAACCTCGAAACCGGCGAGGCCCTCGTTTCGTTCCTCGACGAAAAGGGTGCGCCCGGTATGGTAGAACGTGCAAAAATCCTTTTCCCGTTGAGCCAAATCGGTACGATTACCGACGAACAACGCCGCCTCATCGTCAACGGTTCGCGACTTTTCGGCAAATACGACAATCCTGCCGACCGTGAAAGCGCTTTCGAAGTGCTTCTTGCCGAGAGCGAAAAGGAAGCCGCTGCGGCCGAAGAGGAAAAAGTGGCTAAGGAAAAGGAGAAAGCCGATAAGGAAAAAGAAAAGGAGAAAAAGAAACCGGGCATCTTCAAAAAGGTGATGAAGGCTGTCGTGACCGCTATCACATCGACTTTCGCCGCCATACTCGGTACGTTTGTCGCCGACAAGATTACGGGCAAGAAGTCGCGCAAGTCACCGACTTCCACCACCGGCCGTGTGGTTAAAAACGCCACTTCGGCTGCTACCCGCACCGCAACCCGCGAACTTACCCGCGACATCCTCGGAAACCTTATCAAGTAAATTCTTTTATTCCTATACAGTAGGGGCGCGGCCGAATGCTTGCGCCCCTTTTTTCTGGCACGATTTGGCACGGCTTGGCACGGGCCACAAGGCGTGAGAGCGAGATTTTGGGCAAATCGTGCCAAAAATCCAGATGCCCATTTTTGTTTGGCACGATTAAAGTTTAAAGAGGAAAGACGCAGGTTTATGCAAGTGCCCGATAACGGTTCACCGGTAAATTCCTGTGTTTTCATTTTCACAAAAACCATTAAAACACTTTTACTGATTTTCTCTTTCAAGAGAATCGGTTGGTGTTGATGGTGTATGTCCGCAAACAAGTTTACGTCATTTACCACCAACACCAACCGCCCGGCATTTCATACGCTGAAATCAGTAAAAGCAAAAACATAAAAAACCGATGTGGGTAATGTTGTAAGACACAAACAGGGAATATGCTTATCTTCTAGCGTCCCGACTTTTTTTATGTTTTTTCTTGGAAGCGCTGCCAGCCAACGGCTGTTCTGAGACACCCGGTCAAGGGCTGTTATGCTCGCATAAACAGAACTTGAGCGGATGGCTTGGAATAGGCTCGTAGAGCCGTCAGCACTTCCAAGTGTTTTTCATTGTTTTTGTTTATTAAGTGGCACAGGTTTATGCAAATGACCGAAAATTTCTCCATTTTTCTTCTTTTTTTCCTTGTTTTTCGCCTTTTTTTCGCGAAAATTGGTCATTTTGTGGTCAAAATTTGACAATAATTAACATTGCTTGACAATAATTAACTGAGTTTTTGAGGCCCAAAAAACGGGAAATTTCTAACTTTGCACTTGTAAATGTACTGAGTTATAACATTCGACGATTCGTTTTACCGATTTCGTTGTTATTCACTTATTTATTTGCATTTATTTAGTGTTAATTTAAATATAATTATTATGATGAAAAAAGTACTTTTTGGTCTTGCCGTATGGGCAATGGGCACCGCTGCCGCATTTGCTCAGGACGCATCGACTATCACCGTCTATGATGGTGAAGACACGAACGCTTACGCTCCTGTCTATGGTCTTTACGCTGACGCGTACCTCAAGTGCGAGTATGTCATTCCTGCCGAAAGTCTTGCTGACGCAACAGGTGGACAACTGAAATCTCTCACTTGGTATCTTCAAACTTCAGCCGCCGCTGTTTGGGGTGGAAACTTCCAAGTTTTCCTCAAAGAAGTGAATGGCACAACATTGAGCGCCTACGAAGGTCCCGGTCAAATCGTTTTTGAAGGTCCTCTCGATGGCACTTCAACCGAAATCAAAATTGATTTCACCGAACCTTACACTTACGGCGGTGGTGACCTCCTCGTAGGTATTTACAACACCGCAGCCGGCACTTACAAATCGGCTAAATTCTATGGCCAGAACACTGACGGCGTTTCACTTACTGGTTACAGTTACTCGTCGCTCGACGCTGTGACGGTTAACCAACGCAACTTCGGTCCGAAGACAACGTTTGAATACGAAGCAGGCACAGGTCCGGTTTTCCCGCGCCCGAGCAATCTTACAGTTTCAAACATCACTCCGACAAATGCAGTCGCATCTTGGACTCCCGCAGGTGAAGAAACCTTCTGGAATGTAGGCATTAAGGAACATAACAGTCAAGAATGGCTTCAATTCTCTTCGAATGAAGCAACTGTAAATCTTGACCCGCTTAATAGAGGTACAGATTACGATGTCCGCGTTCAAGCAGTATATGCCGATGGCGAAAGTGCATGGATTTCAGCAAGATTTGCCACTACTATCTGCGAAGATAGCGACAAGGGCGAAATCTTCTACGAACTTGGCGACACCTATGGTGACGGCTGGGGCTCAAACGCCATCCAAGTTCTTTACCACGAAACCGGTCTCCTTCTCGAAACCATTACTCTCGCTTCTGGTTCGTCAGGTTCCGGTTCTATCCACCTTTGCTACGATGAAACCTACGACTTCGTTTGGGTAGCAGGTTCCTATGGTGGAGAATGCTCGTTCAAATTATACGACGGAAACGGCACGATTATCGAACATGCATCAGGCACCGCTCCCGCAGCAGGCGCCCTTTGCGACCCGTATCTCTTTAAATTCGCGACTTGCGCCGTTCCGCGTAACCCCATTGTCAGCGGTATCGTTTTCAATGGCGCTGAAGTTAGTTGGACTCCTGGAGCAGACGGTCAGAACGCATTTGAAGTCGCTTACAGCGCTAACGAGCCGTTCGATCCCGATTCAGAAGATTGCATCTACATCAAGGTTGACGGTGCTACCAGCGCCGCTCTTGAAGATTTGGAAGAAACCACTACTTATCATGTGGCAGTTCGCGCACGTTGTGACGAAGAAGTTTCCGCATGGAGCGATGCAGTTAGTTTCACAACTCCTGAACAATTCCCCGTTCCGACAGCCCTTCAGTCCTACGATGTCCGCGCTCGTCAAGCAAAAGTAGTTTGGAAAGGCGAAGCAGAATCCTACAACATCCGTTATCGCAAGGCTGCACAAGGCGAAGTCAAACTTTCGGAAAGTTTCGAAGACGGTCTTCCTAATGATTGGGCCGCTATCGATGCTGACGGTGACGGCAACAACTGGCAAGTCGTTGACCTCACCACTTCTTTCAGCGGCGAATTCTCCGCTAAGGACGGCAAAAACGCAATCATGTCGCGCAGTTGGCAAAACCAAGCCCTCACTCCCGACAACTGGCTAATCTCGCCGAAGGTTACACTCGACGGCCTGTTCAAATATTGGATTATGGACGACGGTCAGTACAAAGAAACTTATCGTATCTATGTTTCGACAACCGGAACTGACATCGCCGACTTCCAACCGCTTACTGATGACCTCGAGTCGCCCGCAAGTCAAGCATGGGTTCAAAGGTCACACGACCTTAGCAGTTACAACGGCGAAGCAGGTTACATTGCCATCCGCCACTACAACTGTACCGATGCTGACTTGATGCTCTTCGACCTCGTGACGGTTGAAGATACTCCTATCGCCCCCGAAGATTGGACCGTTGTCTCGAACGTTTCGGATATTTACACCGGCGCATGGTATTATCACCAACTTTCCGACCTCGAGCCGAAGTCTACATACGAAGTTGAGGCTCAAGCCAACTACGGCGAAGCCGCTTCGCAGTGGACATCGACAGTTTCATTCGAAACCGCCGATGAAAACACTATGCCCAGCAACCTCACTGTTGACCCCGTCGGCGACACATACGCTACTGCTGAATGGACTGGCGTTCAAAATAAGTTCAATCTCCGCTACCGCACTGCTGCAAAACCCGGTGGATTCTTCGAAGACTTCGAAGGCAATGCGCTTCCCGAAGGCTGGACCCTTATCGACGCTGACGGCGACGGTTACAATTGGGGCCCAAGAACAGTCGCTAACGACAACCAAGGCAATCCTACCGGATTCGGCTCCTACTGCTTCACTTCCGCAAGTTGGATGCAAAGCACCGGTGCTCTCACCCCCGACAACTACCTCATTACTCCGCAGGTTGACCTCAAGGGCACCCTTAGCGTTTGGTTGCGTGGACAAGACCCGTCATATCCCGCTGAGAACTTCTCAATCCTCCTCTCGACAACAGGCAATGCCGCTGCCGACTTCACAATTGAACTCGTTCCCGAAACGGCTGCTAATGCGGTTCTTACCGAGTACACAGCCGACCTCAGCGCTTACGAAGGTCAAAAGGGTTACATCGCTATCCGCCACTACGACATCACGGATATGTTCTACCTCAACGTTGACAACTTCCACATCGACGACGGTACAACCATCCCCGCCAGCCAATGGCAAGAGGTTGAAAACATCGAAGAGCCTGCTTACAAGTTGACAGGCCTTATGAATCTGACTGAATATGAAGTTGAAGTACAAGGTGTTTTGGCCGACGGCTCAACTACCGATTGGACCGACCCCGTCGCTTTCACAACTCTCGACAAAGTCTATACCCTTTCTGAATTGATTAATCAGGGCATCGAAGGTCAGTCTGTCCACATTGGTGGCGAACTTTACATGGTGGCTCAAACTCCTAACTCATCACCAGTTACATTTGTGACCGACGATGAAGGCGGCTGGGCTGCAACGACAGCAATTACCTCTGCACAATTTAGTAACTACTGCTACATTTCCGACGCTGTCGCATCGCTTTCGAATGCTGCTACATCACCCACTCTGTCGTTCTCGTCAGGTTCGTTGTACCCCGGCGAATATGAGCCCGACCTCAAATATCTCGACCTCACCAAGGAAATTACCGAACTTCCCGCTGCTTGCGAAGTTGTGAAGGTTCTCGGTTACTACGATGGTCAAGGCGCACTCTGCGCTAACGACCCGTCGACAGGCGCTCTTGGTCAGACCCTCGCTCTTAACACCACTTATGGTGACTTCGGCCTCCAAGCAGGTATTCGTTACGAAATGACAGTCGCTATGATTAAGACTTCGGCCGGCCTCCGCGACGGCGAACAAGACCAACTTCTCTCGAAGTACAACGGTATCGTAATCGGTGCAATCGTTGCTCCTTCGGGTGTTGAAGGCGTTGTCAATAACAACAAGGTTGTTAAGGATGTCCGTTACTACGATGTCACTGGCCGCTATGTTGGCAAATCGCTCAACAACGCTTCCCATGGCATCTACATCGGCACCGATGGCAAGAAAGTCGCTAAGAAGTAAAATCTCAACAGAGAACTAACATCTCTAAATACGAAAAGAGGACGTGCGCGGTGCACGCCCTCTTTTTTTTGCTTCGGCGTGTGGCGGTGCGACGGAAAATCACTACTTTTGCAGTATGATGTGGAACCTCTGGCACGGATGCCACAAAAAGAGCGAGGGATGTGCCCACTGCTACGTCTATCGCCGCGACGCCGAATTTGACAAGGACAGCAGCCAAGTCACAAAGACGGCGTGCTTCAACTTGCCCATCCGCCGCAACCGCAAAGGAGAATACAAAGTCCCGCCGGGCACTTTTATGTGGACCTGTTTCACATCCGACTTCTTTATCGAGGAAGCCGACCAATGGCGGCCCGACGCTTGGACGATGATTCGTTGCCGTCCCGACCTGCATTTTCACATTGTCACCAAACGGCCCGAACGTATTGCCCGATGCCTGCCCGACGACTGGGGCGACGGCTATGAGAATGTGACCATCTGCTGCACGATGGAAAACCAGCGTCGTGCCGACGAGCGTATGCCGCTGTTCCGCAGTCTGCCTATCCGCCATAAGGCCGTCATCTGCGAGCCGTTGCTCGAGGCTATCGATTTCAAGGGACTGTTGGGAGAGTGGTGCGAACAAGTGACTGTCGGCGGCGAGTCGGGGCCCGACGCACGTGTTTGCGACTATGATTGGGTGCTTGCCATCCGCGAGCAGTGCATTGCAGCCAGCGTGCCGTTTTTCTTCAAGCAGACAGGCGCCACATTCCGAAAAGACGGTCGCACCTACGCCATTCCGCGACGTCTTCAGATGTCGCAAGCCCGCAAAGCCGACATTGATTTAATGCATAATGCATAATTCATAATGCATAATTGATTTCGAGCGTTCGAATGTTCGAGCAATCGAAACCTCTTTCAACTATAATCTCTCCCCTTTCAACTTTATTTATGTCAAATATTTGTCAAAGGTTTTGAAGTTTTGTAATTTTGCGGTTGAAAACGAATTGTAAGTAATAAGAGAAAAATGAATGTTGCGATTGTGGGCGCAAGTGGCGCCGTCGGTCAAGAACTTATGAAGGTGCTTGACGACCTTAATTTTCCTGTCGATAACCTGACGCTTTTCGGGTCGAAAAGAAGTGCGGGCCGCAGTTATTCGTTCCGCGGTAAAGATTGCGTTGTCAAGGAGTTATGTCACAACGACGATTTTCGAGGCATCGACATCGCTTTCGTGTCGGCCGGCGGCTCAACGTCGAAAGAGTTTGCCTCGACAATCACCAAATACGGCACGCTGATGATTGACAATTCGAGCGCTTTCCGCATGGACAAGGATGTCCCGTTGGTGGTTCCCGAAGTGAACGGTGCCGACGCGTTCAACACTCCACGCCGGATTATCGCCAACCCGAACTGCACCACGATTTTGATGGTGGTGGCATTGAAGGCCATTGCTGACATTTCACCTATTAAGCGGGTGCATGTGGCTTCATATCAGGCGGCAAGCGGTGCGGGAGCGGCGGCTATGGACGAACTTGTCAAGCAGTATGCCCAAATCGCTGCCGGTGAGGCTCCTACGGTTGAAAAGTTTGCCTACCAACTTGCCTATAACCTCATTCCCCATATTGATGTATTTACCGACAACGGCTACACCAAGGAGGAAATGAAGATGCACAACGAGACGCGCAAAATCATGCACTCCGACGACATTTCAGTCAGTGCGACGTGTGTCCGTGTGCCTGTTCTCCGTGCCCACAGCGAATCTGTGTGGGTCGAAACAGAGAGTCCCGTTTCGCCCGAGGAAGCCCGCGAAGCCCTCGCGAAAGCCGATGGGGTAGTGGTGGTTGACAATCCCGCCGAAAAGGCCTATCCCATGCCTCTCGACGCATCGGGCAAGGACCCCGTATATGTGGGCAGAATCCGCCGTGACATCGCCAATCCCAACGGACTGACATTCTGGCTCTCAGGCGACCAAATCCGCAAAGGAGCGGCCCTCAACGCCGTGCAAATCGCCCAATACATTCTCAATAACTCATAACATCGGAATATGATTTTAGCAGCGGCAACGGCCTTAGTGACTGACCCGGTATTGATTTTCTTTATCGTGTTGGCCATCATTTTGCTGACGCCGCTGATTTTCAATCGACTGAATATTCCGCATATTATCGGGCTGATTCTCGCAGGAGTGATTATCGGCCCCTACTGCACGCACCTTCTCGACTACGACATGAGTTTCAAGATTTTCGGTCAGGTGGGAATCATATATCTGATGTTCCTCGCCGGACTGGAAATCGACATGTACAACATGAAGAAGAACTTCAACCGAGGCTTCGTCTATGGTATGTATACGTTCTTCATTCCGCTTGTAATAGGCTTTGTCGTAGGATATTACATAATGGGACTGAAAACCTCGACAACCTTATTGCTCTGTACGATTTACGCCGCTCAGACACTTGTGGCATATCCCATTGTGTCGCGCCTCGGGCTTACGAAATCGCCTGCGGTAATCATCACGATAACGGGCACGATTGTCACCGTTTTCCTCTCCCTGTTGCTCTTGGCTGGCGTTGTGGAGGTGGAGGACGAAGGCGGCTTCTTCGTGCTAAACTCGATGCTTGTCACGCTTGCGAAATTCGCCGTCTATGCCCTGGCTGTGCTTTATGTATATCCTCGCCTAACGCGCTGGTTTATAAAGAAATTCAGCGACAATTCCGTTCAGGTGATTTACATTCTTGCGATGGTGTTCCTCGCGGGATATATGGCTCGAATGATTGGCCTTGAACCGATTTTGGGCGCGTTCTTCGCGGGAATCGTTCTCAACCGATATGTACCGGCGATGTCGCCGCTGATGAGCCGTCTGGAATTCCTCGGCAACACGATTTTCATACCCTATTTCTTGATTGGTGTGGGTATGCTTATTAATCTGCCCGCAGTGGTTTCGAGTTGGGACACAGCGAAAATCGCCGTTATAATGACTGTGATTGGACTTCTGACGAAGTGGCTACCGGCGTTGGTGGTACAGAAAGTCTATAAGTTCTCCGCCATCGACCGCAGGATGATTTTCGGCCTATCGTCGGCATCGGCCGCAGCCGCTATCGCCGCCGTAATGATTGGTTATCAGATTGGTATCGCCGACGACCATATCCTCAACGGCACCGTCTTGATGATTCTTATCACCTGCGTCGTTTCGTCGCTTGTGACGAGTAGTGCCGCTAAGAAGATGAAGATGGCTCAGTTGAGTCAGAAAGAAGTCGATACAAGGGCAGGGGAGAAAGGCGGAAACGTGCTTATTCCCGTCGCCAACCCCATCACAGCCAAGAGCCTTGTGGAATTGGCGTTGCTTATGCGCGACCCGCTATCGTCGTCGAAAATTTTTGCTCTCCACGTCCGTAGCGACAATTCGGCAGGCTCGCGTGCCATCGGGCGCAATTCGCTCGACGTTGCCGAGCAGACCGCAGCCACTTCAGAGCGGCCGCTGATGGCAATCGAACGCTACGACATGAACATCGTCACGGGCATCGTCAATACGGTTGTCGAACGTGATATTTCCCAGATTATCATCGGTTTGCACCGCCGTGTGACGGTCATCGACAGTTTCTTCGGAGCGAAGGTTGAGCAACTGCTGAAATCCACCAACCGAATGTTGGTGATTTCGCGGTGCTTTATCCCGGTCAACACCGTGACGCGAATCGTTGTGTCGGTGCCGCCGAAAGCGGAGTTTGAGGCGGGTTTCGCTCTGTGGGTGAAGATGTTGGCGAATCTTGCGTCGCAACTCGGTTGCCGCATCATTTTCTGCTGCTACGACGAGACGAAACGCTATATCCGAAGCGTTATCTTCCGCAACGGCTACAGAATCCGCAGCGAATACCGCGAAATGCATGAAAACGACGATTTCATCCTTCTCGCCGACAAAATCCTCGACGACGACCTTTTCGTCATGGTCACCGCCCGACACACTTCCGTGTCGTTCAACACCGAAATGGACTCTATCCCGAGTTTCCTTCAGAAATACTTCTCTCAGAACAATCTCCTTGTGGTTTATCCCGACCAATATGGCGACATAGTCGAGCCGACGTCGTTTGTCGACCCGTTGACCTCCGACATCAACGACGCCGTTTCGCCCCTCTGGCTGAAACTGCGTTCGTGGGCGCGACGCCTCATAGAATACAAAAACCGCTACGACCGTAGCCGCCAAAAGCATCATAAACCCAAGGACGTTGAGTTATAATTGTGGGATTATAAAGATATGATTTTCAAAGAACAGCGAATCAAAGGCGTGTTTGTCATCGAACCTCGTCGGTTCGGCGACAGCCGCGGCTATTTTATGGAAAGTTTTCGACTCGACGATTTTCGCCGAAATGTGGGCGACATCGAGTTTGTTCAGGACAACGAATCGTTTTCTACGCGAGGCGTGCTGCGCGGACTGCATTTCCAGCGCGGCGAGTTCTCGCAGGCGAAACTCGTCAGGGTGTCGCGCGGCAAGGTTATCGACGTGGTGGTCGACCTTCGCCCCGAATCGCCCACAAAAGGGCAGTATTTGGCGGTCGAACTCAGTCAGGAAAACGCCCTCCAACTGTTCGTGCCGCGTCGGTTCGCCCATGGATTCGTCGTTTTGAGTGACGAGGCGCAATTCCAATATAAAGTAGATAATGTGTATGCGCCCCAAGCCGAAGCCACTTTGCGCTACGACGACCCGTCGCTGGCCATCGACTGGCGGTTGCCTGCCGACGAACTGGTCTTGTCGGAAAAGGACCTTCGCGGCATCTCGCTTGCCGAAGCCTTAAGAATGTTTGAAAAATGAACTTGCTTAAACTCTATAAGAGCATTTTGCCGTTCGTCAAGCCGTATAAGTGGCTTGTGATTCTGACGCTAATCTTGACGCTTATCGGCGCTTTGATGGCTCAGGTCAACGCCGTCGTGCTCGACTGGACGGTAGATTCAATCAACGACCTTATCGGCGCCGAGAATTTTGCATGGAGCAGTGCCGCCAAAATTCTTGCCATAATCTCGGGCATTCTGCTCGGCAAGGAGTTGATAGCCACGATTGTGACGTTCGCCCAAAATTACTACGGCGAACGTATGCGCATCTTCGTTTCGCGCGACATGTCGCAGTCAATCATTGAGAAAGTGCTCACTTTCCGTATGGCGTTTTTCTCCAACGACGATAACGAGACGGGCAAACTTCAGACGCGTATCACTCAAGGTGTCAGCAGTCTGTCGCGGACGGTGCAGAATTTCTTCATCGACCTTCTCCCGTTATTTACGAGCGCACTGTTGGCGCTGATATTGATGTTTTTGGCGAATGTCTATGTCGGACTCGTCGCTTTGTGCATCGTGCCTATTTACTTCTTCATCACCTATCGCCAAGCGAAGCGGCTGAAAGGGTGGCGAACGGAAATGCGCCACAATCTTGAGGCTAAAAGCCACGGCATCATGAGCATCTTCGAGTCGCTCAATGTCATCAAGTCGTTCAATCGCGAACGAATAGAAGGCGACAAGCAACTCGACCTTCAAAATCAGGTGACCGAGAATCAGATGAAAACCCGCAAGGTCAGTTTCTACTATAACGGACTGAAAACCTTCATAAAGCAAATCGGCACCGTGCTTATCATTATCCTTACGGCTTATCTCGTGCTCATCGAATATCCCGGAATGTCGATAGGTAAGATTATGTACCACGTCATGCTTTTCGGCAACGTCGTAGCACCGATTACCCAACTTCAGCGTATTTTCGATGACGTGAACGACGCTCTCATCTATGCCGAAGGCTACTTCTCGATTCTCAAGGCCGACGACGAAATCGAGCCGTCGGGCGATGAACGGCCCGAGCCCATTCATGGCGAATTTGTCATTGACGGAGTGGACTTTACATATCCCAACGGTACGAAGGCACTCCATAATATAAACATGAAAATATCGCCGGGCAAAATCACGGCATTCGTGGGACTTTCGGGAGCGGGCAAATCCACCATCATCAATCTGCTCGACCGCTTCTGCGAGCCCGACTGCGGTTCAATCCGCCTCGATGGGATAGACCTGAAGGACTACGACACCCATTATCTCCGCGACAATATCGGCCTCGTGCTTCAGAAAAACCATATTTTCGACGGCACGATTGAGGAAAACATTCTCTATGGCAAACCATCAGCCACCCATGAAGAAGTGGTCGAGGCCGCGAAAAAGGCATATATCTACGACCAAATTATGGGCCTTCCCGAGAAGTTCGATAGCAAAGCCACGCAACTTTCAGGCGGTCAGCAGCAGCGCATCGCCATCGCGCGACTTTTCCTCAAGAATCCGCCGATAATTTTCCTCGACGAACCGACGGCAAGTCTTGACGCGATTTCGACCGAGCAAATCAAGAATTCCATCGACGCCATCAAGCGCGACCGCACAGTCATCATCATATCGCACAGCATTTCGCAAATCATTGATGCCGACGTGGTTTACGCCTTGCGCGACGGACGTGTGGAAGAGTCGGGCGACCCCGATGAAATCTACAAGAAAGGCGGCATCTACAAAGAAATCATCGACGCCTCGGCACGAAGCCTAAACGTCGATAAAATCGCCCGCACAATCAACCAAAAGTAAGATGCTTTTAGAATGGCAAGTCGTAGTCTGTTTCTGGCTCACTTGCGATTAACGATGAATCGTAGAGATTGATTTGGGCAAGGTCTTTTATTTTAGACCGAATCATTTCAAATTTGCTAAGATTCTCAATCTCCAATCGCCTGTTTTTGCTTATCAAGGCAAAATCTTCCTCCTTTTCTATGCCGAGAAAGCGACGGCCCAATATATTGGCGGCTATACCAGTGGTGCTACTTCCGGCAAAGGGGTCAAGAATCCAGTCATTCGGCTTTGTTGAGGCCAAAATAATTCGAGCCAATAAATTTAGTGGCTTTTGTGTGGGATGTTTGCCACAGGATTTCTCCCATGGGGCGATTGCAGGCAAACGCCACACATCGGTCATTTGCTTGCCTTCGTTAATTTTCCGCATAAGGTCATAATTGAAGAAATGCGGTTTTTTCTGAGATTTCCTTGCCCAAACAATAAATTCGGTTGAATATGTAAAGTAACGGCAGGAAATGTTTGGCGGTGGATTAGTTTTTGCCCAAGTGACTACATTCAGAATCTTGAAACCGAGATCATTAAGTGAGTTGGCTACAGAAAAAATGTTGTGATATGTGCCGCTAATCCATATAGTCCCGTTGTCGGACAGTTTTTCGTAGCACAATGACAACCATTTTCTATTAAATTCGTTGATGTCTTCAAATGTGCCGCCCTTGTCCCAGTCTCCTTTGTCAACGCTGACGATTTTCCCTGCCTGTACGCTTATCCCGCCATTTGACAAAAAGTAAGGTGGGTCGGCAAATATCATGTCGAACTTGAATTTGAATTGTGGGAGCAATTCGAAACAGTCGCCTTTCAAAAGAGTAAAGGCTCGGTCGGGCGATTTGTAGTATGGTTCAATCATTTTTTGGCAGAATTCTATATCGGGCTGATTTTACCAAAAGAATGCTGTTGTAGTCGTCTTTGTCGGTAAATTCAAATTGCCATATATAGTAGATCTTTTCATTGTTGACAATTCTTTTTTCAAAGAAAAGTGGAATGACTTTTTTGCCAGTTTGGTCTTGCCATTGCCTGAAAGGAAAATATAATTGCCGTATAATTGTATCGGTGTTGGCTGAATTTTTCGCCTCAATGAGCACTATTTTGTCTTTGCCTTCATATCCGGCATCGACTTCTGTTTGCACACTGGAAATTTCGAGGTTAAAACCAGAAACATTGCATTTGAATGTTGGCGTATATTTTCTGCCTCTAATTGTCAGAACCAATGATTCATCGCCCATAAAAGTTCTTATGAGAGAGTTGGCATAAGCGTAATCAAGGTGCTGCATTTCGGAATCGCCCACATTTGAACTTAACAGGTCAAAATCCAACTTTTTGTGATAATTCAAAATTGGCGTGGTGATGTCCGGAACATCGATATAGCCTTCTCCTTTAATGACATAATAGTGTCCGTTATGCTTGGGAAGGATAAACAACCCTTTGTCCTTGAAAATTTGAGGGCGGCTATTCCTATCGTCCTGCTTGCAAAGTATGCGGACTTCTTTTTCAGCAGTCTTTCTAAAGTCTTGACAGGCTTCTTTTATTTGTTTTGCCGACAACTCAAATGGCTTTTCGTCAAAATTGTGGCGATCCATACCTGTGTATTCAAAAATCTTTTCCCATGATTTGTCGTTTGCCATGATTATATTGCTTGAGTGATATTGTTGTACGTTCCGGTTGCCCGCATTGATTTCTCATTAGGGGCATAGTTTGTTATTAGAAGTTCTGTCACCGCACCCCTTTTGCTGGCAACGGAGTTTATCATGCGTGATGCGACAACTCTCTGAATATTGAAACCTGAATAAATGTTTTCAAAAAAGGTGTCGCTTGGATTTGCGGCAGAGCAATCGGAGTTGCTAAGCATCCAATAGCACCCATCATTGGCCGACAATGCCCTGCAGTAAAGAGAAAGTGCTATCTGGCTTGCATCATTGAAAGCGTCTTTAGTATATGTGTTAAAGTTTGAAGTAGTGTTAAGTGGACGATACGGCGGGTCGAAATAGAAAAAGTTCGTTTTGGAGAAATCCACAATATTGGAAACAATTTGATAACTTCCGCAAGTAATTTTGACATCGAATCGATTAAGCAATTCGCTGTCGGCATAAATCAAATCTTCATCACATATCATTGGATTGACATATTTACCAGCAGGCACATTGAACTTCCCTCGCAAATTTTCCCTGTAAAGACCGTTGAAACACGTTCGATTGAGTAAGATGAATAAAGCAGATTTCTCTAAATTGCCAGCATTTCCCGAATTATAACGTTCACGTTCGCGAAGATAGAAATCTGTTTTTGCCTGTTGGCTTTGAAGCGACAAATATTCGTGGTGATAACTCCTCAACAATTCAATTAGTTTTTCCGGCGATGCTTTAATAAAGCGATAAGTGTCAATAAGCGTAGGATTGGCATCATTGATTATGACAGTTTTAATATTGGGAAACTTCTGAAGCATAAAAAACAACATGGCTCCTCCTCCAACAAATGGCTCAATGTAATTAAACTCGTCTGAGTATAGACATTCGGGGAGGCATGAAACCAACTGCGGAAGAAGTTGCTTCTTGCCCCCTGCCCATTTTACGAAAGGTCTTGCCAAAATTGCTTGCTTTTCAATCACGCTATCAACGGTTGTGGAGTTAACTTTGCAAAGTTACGAAATAAGTTTGGCTTATCCACTAAAAAGCGGATAATAATTTGTGGGGAAAAAGAAGTGTAAAAGTTTGGTGCGCTATCCCATCTTGGCGAGTAGGGTGTCGACTTGTCGGCGGAGCATTTCGGCTTGTTCGTCGGAAAGCGTCAGCGTGTCGGATGCCCAGTTGTCGGGCGAAAGTGCGATGCCCGTCTGCGGCTCGTT
>JAFZPB010000233.1 GCA_017552595.1 Muribaculaceae bacterium | reverse complement strand
CTGCGGCGTAAGATGGATTGATGCTGTATTGATGGCAAAAACGGTAAATACTTGCGGAAATAGTAACAATACTAATTCATCAAGCAACTCTAACCTATTAACTATTTATGGTGCCGTAATAGCAAACAAACTGGAAGCAAATCGTACCTATGGTGCTGCAACTGGAGCTAATTCAATAATACCAGCAGAAATCATAGACTTCGATCCTACTCTTTATCTATGGAAAGCTATTGGTGGAGGAGACGAGTCAGGATCAAACAATGATTCCGATGATAGCTTTAATATGGAAGCTGTAACACAATACGAACTGCCGCCAAGGCTGTAAGGAATTTGGTATAATATATATTATATGAAGGCAAAATCTCAGTTTGTTTGCCAGCATTGCGGTGCTGTTTATGTAAAGTGGGTGGGGCAGTGTTCGAATTGTTCGGCGTGGAATTCGTTAGTGGAGCAGGTGGCTACTGATGTTGGTGCCAATGCGAAATCAGCGCTTGCGAAAGGTAAAGCGTCGGGTAAGAAATTAGACTATGTAAAGATTGCAACAATTACGCCAAGTGATGCGAAGGCGAGACTGGCGACGGAGTTTCGAGATCTCAATACGGTGCTTGGAGGTGGGATACTAATGGGATCAGTGTCGCTCCTTGCGGGACAGCCGGGGATGGGGAAATCGACACTACTGATGCACATTTGTGCGGAGGTGGCGAAAACCCATAACGTGCTCTATGTATCCGGTGAGGAATCGGCGGGACAAGTGAAACTACGTGCGGTGAGGCTTGGGGCGGAGTCTGATAAATTATCGTTTGCGGCGTCGACATCGGCAAATGATATAGCGAAGACGATTGAGACAGGTGAGTTTGATCTCGTGATAGTGGATTCGATTCAGACGCTCGCGATGGATGAGATTTCATCGGCACCAGGGACGGTGTCACAAGTGACGAACTGTGGGAATTTGATTATCCGGGCGGCGAAGTCGACGGATACGGCAGTGATAATTGTGGGGCATGTGACGAAAGATGGGACTTTGGCTGGGCCGAAGGTGTTGGAACACTTGGTGGATGTAGTGTTGAACTTTGAGGGGGATAGGTATGGTGGATTTAAGACAATTCGCGCGGTGAAAAATCGGTTTGGGGCGACGAATGAAGTGGCGATATTTGAGATGGTGAATGCGGGGCTGAGGGAAGTTGCGAACCCGTCGGAGGCGCTACTCGCGGAGCGGACGAATACGGATGGGTCGGTGATACTCGCGACTCTAGAGGGAAATCGGCCGATATTAGTGGAAATACAGGCGCTTGCAACTGGCTCGAATTTCGGTTATCCGAAGCGGACGGCGAGTGGGTTTGATTTGAATCGATTGAATTTATTGATTGCGGTACTGGAACGGCGGACTAAGTTACGTTTGTCGGATAAGGACATCTTTGTAAATGTAGTGGGAGGGATTAAACTGTCGGATTCGGCAGCAGACCTTGCGGTATGTATGGCGATTGCGTCGGCGGTAGCGGGACGGAAACTAGGTGAAGAATATGTGGTGTTTGGTGAAGTGGGGCTTGGGGGTGAGATTCGCTCGGCGTTTCGGGCAGATCAGCGGATTACTGAAGCGAAGAAACTAGGCTTTAAACACGCGATTGGGCCGGCAACGGTACATGATAAGTTTGTAATTCCGGCGAAGGATTTGCGTAAAACATTAATTAGGTACGTGAAATGAGGATTTTAGGGATTGATCCGGGGATTGGGATTTGTGGATTTGGGTTGATTGAGACTGCGGGTCGGGATGGAGCGAGGGCATTGGATTTCGGTGCGGTGACGACGAAGGTGGACGCACCTATACCAACTCGGCTGTTGGAGTTATACAACTCTTTAGTGCAGGTGTTTGATGAATGTAAACCGGATATGGTGGCGGTGGAGAAATTGTTTTTCTCGAAAAATATTACAACGGGGATTGTGGTAGCG
>JAFZPB010000232.1 GCA_017552595.1 Muribaculaceae bacterium | reverse complement strand
GGTTAAGGTCGGTAATGAATTCGTTATAGGTAGTGCGGCTGAACTTATTGACACGGATGTAGCCGATACCGTCTTCGATGATATAAGCGGCATCAATCGACTTCATGGGAATTTCGTCGCGCGTCACTTCAAACTTTAGCAGTTTTTTCGCCGTAGAGCGTTCGATTCCGAGACGTACTTTCGTCCCTTTCGGACCGCGAAGACGAGAGATGATATTGTCGTCGCTGATTTTCTGACCTGCCACAATTGAATCGTCGATTGTGATAATACGGTCGCCTGGCTGAATACCCACCTTCTCCGACGGGCCGCCCGATATAACCTCAATCACCTTAATTGTGTCGGTGAGCATATTAAACGACAACCCTACGCCCGAGAACGAACCTTCGAGTTGGTTGTTGACGGCGTTGAAGTCGGCAGCAGGAATATAAATAGAATGAGGGTCGAGATAACTGAGCAAGTCGGGCAAAGCCAAGTCAAGAATGGAGTCGGTGTTGACCACATCGACATATTCCCTATCGACAATCGACATTATCTCATGGAATTTATTCGTGGCATTGTCGCTTTTTGACGGTTTAAGCCAACTATAGCCAATCCACACTCCCAAAGCCAATGCCACCGCCAAAAACAGCGGAATCAGAAAATACAACTTTTTAATCGACTTCATATCTTCTCAAGTCAAATCGACACTTGGTCAACTTCCACTCCCGCACGGCGCAACAAGTCGATGCCGTCGGAAATTCTATATAATTCGTTATAAACCACACGTTTGATTCCAGACTGGATTATCAACTTGGCACATTCAAGGCAGGGCGACGCGGTGATGTAGAGCGTGGCGCCGTCGGACGAGTTGTTGCTACGCGCCACTTTAGTAATGGCGTTGGCTTCGGCGTGGAGCACATAAGGCTTCGTCGTGTCGTTTTCTTCACACACGTTTTCGAAACCCGAAGGCGTCCCGTTGAATCCGTCGGAGATTATCATCTTGTCTTTCACCAAGATAGCGCCCACTTTGCGGCGCACGCAATATGAATTTTCCGCCCAAATGGAGGCCATCCGCAAATAGCGGCGGTCGAGTGTCAGTTGCTTGTCTTCTGATGTCATCGGTGGGGTTTTATTTTATCCGACAAATTTACTACAAATTCTTGACATCAACAACAAGATAAGGGAAAACCGACCGACAAATCTGCGGAAATATTCAAAACTTCAAGGTCGGCGGATTGTTTGGCATAAGTTTTGCCCGTTAACGTAATATGATGGATTTAGAATCATACGTTTTGCCCCTATTCCGTCGGCAAGGCGACGAGCGTTCGTTCGCCGGAACGGCATTTTGCATCAACGGTTACCTCGTGACAGCCGCCCATGTCATCAACACCGAATCCACATACTACGCTATGAATCGCGGATATTGGATTCCGCTCGATTTTTCACGATGGTTGCCGCAACAGCCTGCAGAAGTCGACAAACGGGGGTTTGACGCCGCTTTCTATCCCGCGCCAGGGCTTAAAAGTCCGCTATCGTTGGCCGACGACGATGCGTCAGTGAACGACGAACTTGAGGTGGTGTGCTGGCAATGGCGACCGGAAGGGCTGTCGCAAGTGGTTACGCAGAGTCTTGTGCTTGACGAACCCGACGACCACTGTTATCTTCGCCTTTCGACGGTCGACAAAATCACCCATGGGTCGAGCGGCGCACCCGTCATCGACAACGGCAAGGTGTACGGAATAATCGCCATGGGTCGCGATTTCATCAACACTGCGGGACTTCATCCGCTAAATCAACGCCTAGAACTCAACACATGCTGGGCCTACAAAGTGAGCCAAATGCGACAACTCCTTGCCGACTCCTGCCACTGAAAAGGTAAAAGAAAAACACATAAAGTCACAACTGCCTATAATGGTATGTCGTTTTTTATCTACCATTGGGCATCAACTCGTAGTAGTAACTCAATATTTCTGTGGCAGGTCGCTTCATCTTAATAATAGGGTCAATGAAAAATAGTTTCTCACCGTCTGTCAACACATTATCGCTATCGGCTGAAACATCTGTAACCGCTAAATAATCATTTCCGTAGAAATATCTGTTTTCAGGTTTCAATCCAAGTCGTTCGACAAGATAGCGGTCAATATCTTCTTGACTGGGAATTGCAAACATATCCGCTAAATAGCGCTGACTCAATATCACCCTTACCCCATCCACATCTTCGCCTATACCTATGAAACGATAGCGACTGTTCGGGAAAAGAACATTATGGACTAGATGTTCATAAATGATGTCTTGGGCGTGG
>JAFZPB010000016.1 GCA_017552595.1 Muribaculaceae bacterium | reverse complement strand
TTCAAGTTGATTTTTACAATGATATTGATTCACACTACAAAGTTACAAAAAATTTCAATACGATAATTACCCCCCCCATTTTAACATTGTTTAACAAACAATCTAAACCCAATAAAGGGTTGACAAATCTTAAAATTGGTTGACAGTATTAGGGCGGTTAGGTTTACAATATTACTAAAATAGTTGTCATCGGCGCAGAAAAAGTTGACTGGAGTTTTGAACAGTCGTTATCTGTCTGATGTTATAAAAAAGCGGCGGGGTGAATGCCCTGCCGCTTTTTGTTTAGACTAAAAGTCGGTTAGCGAACTACTACTTTAGAGGTGCGGATTGTGCCGTCGGAGAGGACAGCCACCTTGATGGCGACTTGTCCGTTTTCGGGACGGTCGATGCGCACGCCTTTGAGATTGTAGTATGTCGCACTCACTTCCTTGACATCTGCTGTGACGCTTTCAACGCCTGCTTCGGCACTGTAAACGAACGAGCGAACCTCGGAATAGCCGGTCTTTTGGCTCTTGCCTGAAGCGTCGGTGTAAGCACCTTGGGCACGAACATAATATGTAGAGCCATCTACAAGGTTCTTCGACGAAACTTTGACAGTGCTAAGTTCGTTGGTGCGCGGATTGCCGATTTGGAGCGTCTGCGAGAAGGATGTACGCGTCGGGAAGGTGTTCGATGACGAAATCTGTACGGTCACCGTCGTGCATCCCTGCGGGTGATTGATTTCCACGGCTTCGTTGCAGTGGAGAGTCACGCCGTCGGAAGCGGGCGTCTTGATTGACGGATTTCCGGGAGTCATATCAAGAGTCTTGAACGCAACCACGTCGCTGGTTGACGTAGCGCCGTCGAGCGATGCCGTCACGCGGGCGTAGTAGGTTGTGTTTGCGCCCAAGTTGGGAACGTTGAACGATGTCGCGTTAAGTTCTTTGCTGTAGATAGTCGTCACGAAGTCCTGACGGTTGGAAATTTCGAGCAGGTAGGAAGAGCCAGTTTCGGCGGCGTCCCATTTCACCTGAGGCGTTATCGACACGTTTTCAGTGCCATCGGCGGGCGAATTGATTTTGATGTGGGAAGCCTTGAAACTTGCCACCGACGAGACTTTGTCGAAAGCGTTGGCTGCCGACGATGTCACGCGCCAGTAGTAGGTTTTGCCAGTGGTAAGCACGGGGAATTGTGCCACCGAGCAAGAAGGCTCAAACACATCGACAGCACCTACGAGCGTCGAGAAATCCGAAGTTTCGGAGAGTTCCACTTTGTAGCGCGAGCCGTTGCCGGTCCAGCGGAAACGGAAGAGGTCCTTCGGCTGGATTCCGCCTGTCGGGTAGGTGAGCGTGGCGGCCTGGATGGTGGTGGGAGTAGCGCCTACGAAGAGAGGAGCGTACTCGTCGCCGTAGCGGTCGTAAACAGCCACTGCGAAACGATAACCTGAAGCCTTTTCAGCAGGAATAGTGTAGGAATTGGTATAGGTAATTCCGTCGAGATATTCCTTTTGTGCGGCGAATTGAGCGTCGGGAACCGAGTTGGGCACGGCATAGACCGTGTAACGTCCGGCAGCCACGCCGTTCCATGTCAAGTTAACTCCGTTGAGAGCCACATTGCTTACCATAACGGGGTTGGAAACGTTCTTCCACGGCATAATCGGCTGAAGGGCCTTGTTGGTCCAATTCGTCGATTTGATGATGTCGCCGAACTTCATCTGCGAGCCGCCTTGGTATTTTTCGGCGTAGTTGACGAATTCGGCATATTGGAAGAATACGAGACCGCCCTTGTCGGCAGGAAGAATTTCGTACATCGTTTGGAGTTCATCGACATAGGTTTGAGCCTCGGTTATTCCAGTCAACGATGTCGAAGGATAGAAATGACGGTTGAACTTCAAAGCGGCGTTGTTCCACCAGTTGACAAGTTCGCTCCAGCGGTTAGGCCAATAGATTTGCGGCGACATATAGTCGATATAGCCGTTTTTGTACCAGTTGAGCGGGTCGGAGTAGATGGTGTTGTACTGCCAGTCGCCGGTGATATACGGAAGGCCGTATTCGGTGGTAACGTTCGGCGGGCAAGCCACGCCAGCGGGCGAGATGCCGAAGCGGACGTAGGGCTTTGACGAGGAATTAATCATCTGACCCACGCGGCGCACCATTTGGTTGACGTTGTCGCGACGCCAGTCGGCTTGGCTGAGAGTTCCGCCGGCGGCCGTGTAGGCGTTGTATTGCGTAGCGTCGAGCGAGAAGTCGGTTCCGCCCTGCGGGTAGAAGTAATCGTCGAAGACGATGCCGTCGATGTCGTATTTCGACAGAATGTCGGCGCAAACATCGACAACGCGTTGCTTGACGGCTTCAATACCCGGGTTGAGGTAGGTCTGGTCCGACTTATGCATAAGCCAGTCGGGGTGGAGCACCTCGTAGTCGTTAGCGGCGGCGCTTGTGCCGTAGCCGGTGCCGTTACTTGCGTAACGGTAGGGATTGAGCCATGCATAGACTTCAATGCCACGGAGGTGGGCAGCCTCAACGAGATAACCGAACGGGTCGAATCCAGGGGCCTGACCGCGAACACCGGAAACGGTGTTCGACCAAGGTTCGTAGGCCGACTCGTAAGTGGCGTCGCACATAGCGCGGCAGTGGTAGTAGAGCACGTTGACATTTTGTGTTTTGAAAATGTCGAGACGTTGGTCTAATATGCGCTTTTGTGTGGCCGCATTGCTTGTTGTGATAGCGCCCGAAGGCCAGTTACTGCCGAGGAACGGCGACATCCAAATAGCGCGGTGGTCGCGTTCAAGAGCGCCGGCCGACAGCGTAACGGCGAGGAGCGCCACGGCAAGAATTTTTTTGAAAGATTTTTTCATTTTCTATTTAAGTTTGAAATCAAAGGTAACCGCCGTACGAAATTGGCGGCAGTTACCTTTGAAATAACTATCTGATAATCAGATTAGAAGAGTTTGGACTTGTTCGGGTTGATAACAACACCGAGGATAAGGTCGTTACCTTCACCGTAGTGGGTAACTTTCTTGGTGGCGTTGTCATAAACACAGATACCAGCGGGGAGTTTCGACGAGTCGGTCGCTGTCGGACGGAAGCCGAAATAAACCTTGCCTGTTTCTTTGTCGAGGGCGAGTTGGCTTACGTAAACACCTTCAGAAGCGGTCGAGTTGATGGGGTCGCAGTCCATGAGGATTTTGGTGAGGGGCGAACCTTGAGCGCCGCCTTCCGAGTCGCTCGGGAGAGCATAGATGTTGAGACCTTCATCGACAGTCAGACGCCATACGTAGAGCAGATTATTTGCTTCGTCGATAACGAAACTACGGAGTTGGATACCGCTGAGGACGATAGGATAAGGAATATCGTGAGCAACGGCAGCAGCCTGGGTTTCGTAGATATCGGTGGTTTTGAAGCGGTAGATACCGTTACCGGAGTAGTTTTTACCCCACCACCAAACGCCTCTTGAGTCGCGTTGGAAACCGGTGTGGATAGCACCGAAAGCGATACCCTTGTTGTAGTAAGGGATGAGGTCGTTTTTGACGAAGTAGTTGAGACGTTCGGTTGTGCTCTTTTGGCCTTCGACTAAGCCACGCGATGTCTGCGGGATAGCGGAGATACCGGTGTTACGGTCGGTGTAGTAGATGTTGCCGTCATAGACCTGCATTTGGAACGGGTCGAGGAATGCGGCACCGCCTACGTTGGTGATGACTTGGTTAACACCCGTTCCGTCGACTTTCATGGCGGTGATGTTACCGTCGCCGAGCACACCGTTTTCATCGTTGATGTAGTAGTATTGTTTACCTGCGTCAGCGATGTAAATCCAGCGTTCAATAACGGACTTACCTTCGTCGTCGATACCTTCAACTTCACCGTAAGCGAGGTTGAAGGGGTTTGCACCGGAACTTACGCCCATATCGAACGGGAACACTTTAGTGCCTTCGGGGAGTTTCGAGAAATCGACGAGTTTGAAGGCTTTGATGTTGCCGCGATAGGTAGCGTAATAGAGGGTGGGGCATTCGTAGTTGCAACCGACCTGTACGTTGTAGAAGGCATCTTCAAGGCGGCGGTTTTCACCGTCGAGGTCGAACCACGTTTGGATGTTGATACGTTGCGAACCGACATGTTTGAATTTGAGTTTACCCGGGTAATCAACTTTGCCAGTTTCATCGGAATAACCGGTGAAGGTGGTCATTTCGTTGCCATTTTCGTCCATAGTGCCTTCGGGGAAAGTCCAAACGTACTTAACCTTGAGGTTCTTGGGGTTCGGGAGGGCAATTTCAAGTTCGACGGTAGCGTCGTTGATAACGAGCGGGTCGGCGCTCTGTTCCTTGACGGAGAGCATCGGCGCGATATCCTGGATAAGGATGGGGTATGTTTTGCTGCCGACACCTTCGATTGACAAGGTTACGTAATAGAGGCCAGCGGCGTCGTATTTGTGGGTGGGATTGGATTCGGTAGAAGTTTTACCGTCGCCGAAGTCCCACGTTACAGCACCCGATTTAGACGATACATTATTGAATTGGACTTCGGTCACAACATAGAAGTCGAGAGTGTACTCATCGCCAACCACATTGTAGGTGAAATCAACATCGGGATCGGGGAAATCTTGGAATTCGGGATCCTTGTCGACACATGCGGTCATCACAAGAAGACCAGCGGCAATCAGACCTATTTTCTTAAGAAATTTCATAATTGTGAGTCGTTAAATTAGTTAAGTGAAATAACGCGGACATCGTAAGCGGTACCGACATTACCCCTGTTGTCGACTACGCGGAATCGGCTTTGGAGGGAGTATTTGCGGTCGAATGCGATGTTGTAGTTCCGGTTGCTTGAGTCATATACCCATTCTTCGAACTTGATGGTTTGCACAAGGTCTTTGAAAGCCGGCATGTATTTAGCGCGTACAGTCGAGATGATTGCGCCAAGGTCGTCGTCGTAGCGACAGAATACCCACTCGGCTGCATTATAAACCGGATAGAGATTTACTTCGGGATTGACATAGTCTTTCGGGACTTCGTGGATTACGGTGTTGCCGTAGGCATCGACAGTCTTGTAGTAGTAGCCGATGATTGCTTCTTCGGAAGCCTCGGTGGTGGCGAACCAGCGGTTGGCCTTATCGGTAACGGCTTCTTGTTCGTCTTCGGTGTACTTGATGTCGGTGGGGAGGTTTACGCCGTATTTAGCGTTAACTTCGGCAAACTGCGAGTTGGGGAACGGATACTTCATGTAAACGTCGCGGAGGGCCGAATAGTAGGTGCTGTCGCGGGTAAGGCGATTGACCACGTCGGCGCAGAATTCTTCTTCGAAGTTTGCGGGGAAGTAGCCGTCAAAGCGAGCCTGATCCCATGTTTCAGGAGTGTTCCAAACTTTCGGAGCAAGTTGAGAAGATGTGGGAACTTCGCCTTTGATAACATATTCATAACCGTCCCATTCTGCAAGTGAGTGGGGGAAGGTGGCGTAGCATTGGCTGCTGCGGACCGTATCGGTTTTCGAATAGGTCTTTGTGTAGGCCATCAAAGAAGTCAGTTTCATACCTGCCGAAGCGTTTTCCTCGCGAAGAACGGAATACCAAACTTCGCTATGGTCGGGAGTAAACTCGGCCTCAGTGTAGTATTTACCTTGGAAAGAGAACGATTCGCCGGCTTTGCAGGTTGTCGAACCAACTTCCCAATAGCAAGTAGGCACGTATTGTCCGGGATCGGCCACGTCATCGACAGGGTCGTGGATGTCGCAAGAAGTGAAAGCGACCAAACCCAGTGCTAAAATGCTAAGTTTATATTGTAATTTCATAACTTTATATCTTTACTGAGATGAATAATACCTTTAGATTTATTCTGCAGTGAGAGAAGTGCGGACGCCATATTCTTCGGCCCAAATCATCGGTTTGCGCAACCACTTGTAGTTCTTGTAAGCGCCGAGGCGTTCAAGTTCAGCACGGTTGTACTTTTCTTCAGTTTCGGGGTCGGGATTAAGACGTTGAATCCAAGTAATCTCTTTTTCTGCTTCTGTCAGGCCGTCAACCCAGTAAGGAGCGTACAGGTTGTAAGGACGGCGAAGTTTCGGGTAGATGATTTCGTTGGCGTCGCCGATGCCGTAGCCGTTACGATTGTTGGAGTAGTGGTAGCGGCGCATGTCGGTCCATTGTTCGGGCTGCATGTACATGGCGATGTACTTTTGAATCATCAGGTCGGAGAGGGTGAACTCGGAGGGGTTGAAGAACCAGTGTTTGTTGCCGATTTCGGTAACAGGTTTAGCCTTCGAGAGAGCGGGGTCGGGAGCATTGTCGAGGAAAGCGAGAATCATGTTATCCCAAACCTTTTCGGTCATGTGCGAGCCAGTGTCGGGACGTTGGTTGCCCGGGAGAGCGCCACCGCTTTCGATGAGGTAGCGGTCGAGGTGGCGTTGGATGTTCCACTGAGTTGCTTCCTTGGCGAGTTCGCAAGCCTTTGCTTTATCGCCCTTCCAGTAGTAGGCTTCAGCCTGGATGAAGTAAAGTTCTTCCATTGTGAAGATTGCGTTGTAGGCGTCGATGTTGCCTGCATAAGCGCCGGCGTACAAATCGGGATAGTGGGCCTGTTTGTAGGTAGAACCCGCACCGATATTGTTCTCGAGGTAGCGAATCATCACGCGGCTTTGGTCGGCTTTAGCAGCCGAGATGGGGCCGTTGTTGGGGTAGAAGAGGAGGTGGAGACGCGGGTCGCAACCGTATCCGTTGACGCGGTCGTAGAAACCTTGAGTCATTTCAACGCCAGGGTTGATTACGCCTAAGCAGTGTTCGACGAAGAATTTCGAGGGGACTGCCGAAGTCAGCAAGTTGTCGCGCGATTCCCATGAGTTAATCTTGGGCTGAGCGATACTCCAAGGAGCGTTTTGTTCGGTTGTACCGCCGTCGTAGTTATAACGGGGTTCGTTGCCGAACCAAGGGCCGTAGAGAAGGTCGCCAGAACGCCAGATATCGATAGCCTTTTGGGCGGTGTCGATAATATTCTGGAGGGTGGCGGCGCTGCGGTCAACGTTAGGAACGTTGCGGAGCAACAGACGGGCCTTGATAGCATAAACGAGGCCTTTCCATTTGTTGAGGTCGCCGGCGTAAACGCGGTCCATCTTCTTGGTGATTTCCTGATTGTTGGGGTTTTGGGTGTAACTGGGGTCATCAAAGAGTTTGATGAGTTCCTCAGCCTCTTCAAACATTGCCTTGTAAATCGACGGTTGAGAGTCGTAGCGAGGAGCCACCGAAGTGTAGGCTTCGCTGTTGGGCATTTCGCCGAAAGCGTCGGTGGTGAGTTGCGTCGACATCAGTCGAATTGCGCGAACGATAAGTTCGTAGTTAGGCGAGTTGAGGTTTTTGGAGTTTTCGATAATGTCCATACCGTTAACGCCGATATCGTAGAAGTGGCGGCGCCATTGGGGGTGACGGTTCATCGAAAGGAATTCCCAACCTTGTTTATAGGAATATGAGCCGGTTTGGCTCTTGCCCATCGTTGTGAGGCATTGAGAGAGATATACGTAATATTCAGCGTGGTCGTAAACGATTTGGCTTGCATAGAAAACTTCGACGGGCATAGCCTGCTCGGCGGAGTTGGTATGAGCCGCATCGGGGTTCACGTTTTCGAAAAGAGTATCTTCACAGCCTGTGAAAGTCATGCCGGCGAGAGCCAACACTGCAACTGAAATTGATTTAAATTTGTTCATAGCGTTTGCGAAGATTAGAATGTTAAATTAACGTTGAAGTTGAAACTACGTGTCGGCGGGACGTTGAAAGCGTCGATACCCATAGAACCAGTACCGTTTGCGGCGCCGTTCATAATCTGCGGGTCGCAGCCTGTGTACTTGGTAAGGAGGAAGAGGTTACGTCCGGTTGCCGAAAGTTTGAGGCCCTTGATGGGGTTGCGCGAACCGAGTTTCTTCATCAATTTACCGAAGTCGTAAGAGAGAGTAACATAACTCAAGCGGATGTAGGAACCGTCTTCGATGAAGTTCGACGAAGCGACCACGAAGTAGTTGTTGATAGTTTGGCTGTCGAATACGACGGGAGTCGTGTTCTGTTTGTAGGTGCCGTCGGGTTGAGCGACAACGCCGTTGAATACGACTTCGCGGTTACGATAGCGTTCGAGGAGTTTATTCACACCGTTGGAGAAGTTGATTTGCGATGTACGGTTGTAGACGTCACCACCACAACGACCGTCGAAGAGCAACGAAACGGTAAGGTCTTTCCAGCGGAAATTCGAGCCGAGACCGAGGAGGAAGTCGGGTTCGCGGTTACCGATAAGGTTTTGTTTGGTCGGGCTGATGAGAGGATAACCGTTTTCGTCGATGATGATTTGACCATCTTCGGTGCGGAGGTAATCTTTACCGGTGAGAGCGGTTGTCGAGCCGCCGAGGAATGCCGAAGCGAAGACGTCGCCGAATTGGCCGCCTTGGAGTTCGGTAATGCCGTCGGGGAGTGAACGAACGCGACCGCGGTTGAACGAGAAGTTAAGTGTTGCCGACCATTCGAAGTCTTTGTTCGTGATAATGTCTTGTCCGAGGGTTGCTTCAACACCGTAGTTCTCAATTTCACCCTCGTTACGGGTTTGGAGAATCATACCTGCGGCGGGAGAAACGCGGACGGTCACGATTTGGTTGTCGACCGTTGTTGAATAGTAAGCGAGGTCGAGACGGGTGCGACGTTTGAAGAATTGGAGGTCGGCACCGATTTCCCAAGTCGACGTCATTTCAGGTTCGAGGTAAGAAGCCGAAGAGAGGGCGGGGTTTACACCGAAACCGCCGTCGGGGAATGTCGGCCATTGTTTGAAGTTACGCGAGAACTGGTTGGCGGGAGCGTCCTTACCAACTTTAGCGTAGTTACCGCGAAGTTTACCATAGGAGAATACGTCGTTCGACAATTTGAACAATTCGGAGAAGATGACACCGGCGGTGATTGAAGGATAGAAGTAGGTGCAATCAACCTGTTTGAGGGTTGACGAACCGTCAAGACGGCCGGTAACGGAGAGTTGAGCCATACCGCGGTAGTCGAAACGAATTTCGCCGAAGTAACCGAATTTATTGCGTTTAGCGTGGTTGAGCGAAATGTTGTTCGCGAAGTATGTCGGGTCGACGTTGTTCAACGAGTAGAAACCGCCGTCGAGGAGGAAGTTCTGACCGTAAACGCCAGCCGAATAACTCTTTGATTCGGTGTATTCAGCACCGAGGAAGAAGTTCAATTTATAATCGTTTGAGATTTCCCAGAGGTAGTTTCCAGTGGCTTGAGCCGTGAGGCGTTGGCTGCGAGAAGGCTCGAAGTCATAAGAACCGTGACCTGCATAGTAGGTGTTGAGGAGGTTTTCGGCGGCAAGACCGGCGAGACCGCCGATGAATTCTGAGCCGTCGAAACGGGGCACTACGTAAGATTCGTAGGTTGAGTAGCCCTTATCGTAACCTACTTTACCGGTAAAGGTAAGGTTTTTAATCGGGGTGTAAGAAATTTGACCGTTGTAGATGAGACGAGTGCTCTGAGTTTCAGAGGAGTCCATATTTCGGCCGTAGTAGGGCGATGTGCCAGCATTGAGACGTTGTGAGTTGGTAAGTTCGTCCCAAGCGTCGTAGCGTGCGGCCCAGTTGGGCAGACCGTTGATGAGTTTGTAGTCGCTCATATCGCGGTTGATGGCCCAGTTGTAGATTGTCGACATGGAGTTGCCGAAGCCGCGCGATGTCGTTTCGATAAAGTTGGTCGACATTGAGATTTTCACCTGTTCGCTGGGGTTGTATTCGCCTTTGACGAGGACACCTAAACGACGGCGGAAGTCTTTGGGAACAACACCTTCATTGTTCATAAAGTTGGCCGAAGCGTATGACGAGAATTTTTCACCGCCACCCGAAATCGAGAGGTCGTACTTCTGGAGGATACCAGTGCCGAGGAAGTTGCCGAGGTTGTCGTAAACTTGGTCTTCCGGACGGAGGAGCGGACCCCAACCGCCGTTGGCGTTGGTCGTGTAGAAGCCCTGAGAGCCGGCGATGTATTTTTTCTGGAGTTTCGGGGATCTTGCCACGGTCGAAACTTCGAGGCTTGCGCCGGTAGTGACGGAAATGGTGCCCCTCTTACCGCTCTTGGTGGTGATGAGGATGACGCCGTTAGCACCTTCCTGACCGTAAAGAGCAGAAGCGGCAGCGCCCTTCAACACCGACATCGATTCGATATCGTTCGAGTTGAGGTCACCGATTGACTGACCGCTACCACGGATAGGCATGCCGTCGACAACAACGAGAGGTTCGTTGTTCTGGGCATTGTTGATTGAAGAAATAGCACGGATGATAATCTGTGTACCCGAGTTAGGCGAACCGCCCGACACCGAGACTTCCACGCCGGCAACTTTACCCTGAAGGGTGTTGGCGACGTTGGTAGCAGCGCCCGCGGTGACTTCTTCGGAATTCAGCGCTTGGACCGAGTAGTTAAGGGTTTTCTTTTCCTGTACTTGGCCCATTGCCGTTACGACAACTTCTTCGAGTTCGTTCTTGTCGGAGAGCGCAACATCGATTTTGCTGCGGCCGCCGACTTTCTCTTCAACAGTTGTCATACCAACAAATGTAAAAGTCAAGACTGCATTGTCGCTCTTGACATCAATCGCATAGTTTCCGTCGATGTCGGTTTGTGTGCCGATGGTGCCACCCTTCACCTTGACGGTTACACCCATTAGCGGGTCGCCGTCAGATGCCGATGTCACCACGCCCGTAACCATCCGGGCATTGGCCACAACCGTAACGACAGAAAGTAACAGAAGCAATAGCTGTTTTTTCATAATTACTTTTAATTTGTTTGTATTTAAGTTTGTTATCACTAATATTTCAGGGTAATACAATAAGGGAACACACCGACGGCAAATACTGTCGCGGCGCTTGCAATATCTTTTGTTTGGCGATGTGCCGTATTTTTCACGATATGTTACCGTTTAGTTATTGGACATAAAATGCAATAGTAACCAAAAAGTTAATGTTTTTTTGCGAAATATCGCAATTTTATCCCCCACAATCCTGTATTTTAACACGACTAAAGATTTTTTAACATTTTAGGTTCCACCCGTAGGGTGGAATAAGAGAAGATCGGGAGGTTTGGGACTGTGGAAATTATCGCGAAATCAGGACCGAGGCGAGAGCGGCGATGCCTTCTTCGCGGCCGGTAAAGCCGAGTCGTTCGGTGGTGGTGGCTTTTACGGAAACGCAGTCTTCGGCTACTTGCAGGATGGGAGC
>JAFZPB010000231.1 GCA_017552595.1 Muribaculaceae bacterium | reverse complement strand
CTCCTGTGGCACCACGGGAGCCACAATTCACTACACCACCGACGGTTCTACACCCAACTCGTCGTCGCCAGTATATTCTTCGGCTATCAACGTCTCCACATCGATGACAGTTAAGGCCATCGCCATCAAGAGCGGCTACACTGACTCTGATGTGCTTACCGCCGAGTATGTTCTCAATTTGAATCCGAGTTCGAATGTAGACTCGCTAGTCCTGACATCTACGCCCAAATATGGCACATCAGTCAACAATCCCGACCGCGACCTCGCCCGTCTTGACGGCAATCTGACATTCTCCGCAGCCGACCCAACGAGCAACGGTTGGACACTTGACAAATATGTGGTCACCATCAGTGATGGCACCAATTATGCAACGACGGTTTCCGGGGCGAACATCAATGCCATTGAATTCGGCACGGAATCCACTACCATAACCGCTTGCAACTTCAAGGTAGGTTCGACCTATACGGCTACTGTGTTTGCCCGCGACAAAAAGGGCGAAGCAACCTACGACATGCCTGTCGAAAGCAGCAACGGGGTAGATTTCTCATTCGTCACATATTCGCCCGCCATTGACGTAACGACCTACGTCACTCCCCGACAGAGTCAATATGTTTGGTGGGAAGATGAGCATGAACAACATTTGTGCTATTTCGACTCCTACAGAGTGGAATTGACAATCGACGACCACCCACTTTATTCTCCAACCAACTCTGTTCCTGTAAGTTATTACGAACTATTGGTATCGAAGGACAAAGGTAAGAATTGGGAAGTAATCACCGACCGAACTGTCAACAATTTACTTGACCCGACCAATTATCCAGCCACGACCTACCCAGAAGGCCAATATTCCGGAGTTGTCGATAAGGACAAATATGTGGGCCGCTACAACGGCAATTACCGTTTCTCCGACAGCAAGAACAAGATTACGATGGATGCCGGCACGGAAAATGAACGGGAGATAAATCTTTGGTTCTATTATGTCTATGACGTGACTTCTAAGGTCGGCACTTTGTCATACACCGACGACTCTCAAGGCGATCCCAGCAAATGGCAGTACCGCATCAATGCTGTCTATGGCGGCAGTGAAAGTGTGACGGTTGACGGCACAACCATCACGCCTACGACCGCCAACATCAGCGAAACGGACTATTCCGACGCCATCCAGTCGGAAGGGTCGATTATCATCACGGGCGTTGACGATGTGGCTGTCGACCGGAACGTGAAGGAAATCCGCTACTTCGACATGCGCGGGGTGCGCCTCAACGAAGCGCCCTCGTCGGGATTCTACATCGAGGTGAAACTGATGAACGACGGAAGTATCCGCACCAACAAGCGCGTGGCGAGATAAAGTTTATAGAGGATAGTTTAAAGGGATGCTCGGCGGTCGCCGGGCATTCTTTTTTGCCTCACACGGATTACATAGATTATCACAGATAATTGTCTCACACTAAGGCACTAAGACACGAAGAAAATCTCTAAAGAGCATGGGGAGTGGAGGAGTTGGCTTCGCGACAGAGCGAATTGGCGGTCACTTGCATAAACCTGTGTCACATAGAAAACAAAAACAATGAAAACACTTGAAAGTGCTGCAGGCTCTACGAGCCCTATTCCAAGCCATCCGCTCAAGTTCTGTTTATGCGAGCATAACAGCCCTTGACCGGATGTCTCACAACAGCCTTTGGCTGGCAACACTTCCAAGCAAAAACATGAAATAAAAATCGGGACGTCAAAACATATATATATTTCCTGTTTCCTGAGGGATTTTCGAGCATTCGAACATTCGAATAATCGAAAAAACAATCCACTACTCCTCTCTCTACTTTAATCTTTCAACTTTAATCTTTAGGGGCGTTGTGCAATAAAATGGCGGTTGAGAGCGTTAATTGTTTGATGACTAACGTCCGTTGCATATTGCTGTCGCTCGTCATGTCGGTTCTGGCTTTGACGAGTTTTGATTTGTCGGCTCAAAGAAACGACAAATTGCTCAACCGTCCATACGCCGATATGCGGTGGATGCACCTCGGTTTTTCGGTGGGTGCGTTCACTGAGACTACGGCGTTGACAAACAACGGTTTCGAGACGGAAACGGGCGAAAGATGGTTTGTCGACCAGTCGGCATATTCGCCGGGGTTCTGCGTGAACGGCCTGATAGATTTCCGACTCGGCACATATTTCAATCTGCGGGTTTCGCCGGGGATGTATTTCGGCAACAGGGTGCTGAAATTCCGCGACGCGACTTCCTGCACGATTGAACAGCAGAATATCAAATCGACCTACGTCGTCGCTCCTGTCGATTTGAAATACTCGTCGCTCCGCAACCACAACCTGCGGCCCTATATGACCGTCGGCGCAATGGGCGCGTTCGACGTTGGGAAGCACCACAGCGAGCAGTTGAAGTTCAACACCGCCAACGTGTTTCTCACATTCGGTTTCGGCTGCGACTTCTACCTCCCCTACTTCAAGTTCAATCCTGAAATAAAATTCTGTTTCGGACTTGGCGACCGCCTCGACCACAAACGAGCCGACCTCGCCGAAGAGCCCGAGAAGATGAAATATACGCAATCGTTGAAAAAAGCCACATCACAGATGGTGGTGCTTACATTCTACTTTGAATAGATGAAACCAATATTCCGACATATCGCCAAAGGCATCGCAGCCGTCGTCGCCCTCATAGCCGTGAGCGCGACTGCCGACGCACAAATCGACGCCCAATTCTCGCAATACTACGAAGTGCCGTCGTACTACAACCCCGCAGCCATCGGCAACGGCGACCTGCTCCGTATCCGCGCGGGTTCGCGCATACAATGGGTGGGCATACCGAAGGCACCGTTGACGTTCGTCGGTGTCGCCGACATGCCCGTCAAGTTGGGCAGCCAGCGTTTAGGCGTTGGTGTGATGCTCCAGCAGGAGAGCGTGGGCCTTTACCGGTCGATGAACGCCGGCGCACAAATCGGCTACAAGCGCAAATTGTTCGGCGGAGTGCTGACAATCGGTGCGCAAGTGGGATTGCTCGACGAGACATTCAAAGGTTCGGAGGTGAAACTCGTTGACGGCGACGACTACCATCAGGGGACAGACGACGCCATACCGACGACAGATATCCACGGCACGGCTTTCGACGTGGCCGCCGGTATCTTCTACTCACATCCGAAATTCTGGGTGGGCGTTTCGGGCACACACCTGACCGAGCCGACTGTAAAATTGGACACCGAAGGTTCGACAGCGAGCGAATCGGCCTACGAATTTCAGGCGGGCCGCGCCCTATATTTTATGGCGGGAAGCAATATTCCGCTAAAAAACACGTTATTTGAATTGCAACCCTCCGTGTTCGTCAAGACCGATTTGAGTCAGTTCGTGGGCGAAGCGAACATCAGAGTGCGTTACAACAAGTTCCTGATAGGCGGTGTGGGTTACCGCTACAACGACGCCGTAATCGCAACGATAGGCGCGGAGTACAAGAACCTGTTCATCGGCTACAGTTACGATTATCCGCTGTCGGCGATATCGAAAGCGTCGAGCGGGAGCCACGAAGTGTTTGCGGGCTACAGCCTCAAACTCGATTTTTCAGAAAAGAACAAAAACAAACATAAGAGTATTCGCATAATGTAATATGAAAAAAGCAGTAATCTCAATCCTGACCGTTGCGGCCATCACAGCGATGGTGGCCTGCTCCTCGGGCGCACGCAACTCGTCGGCCGGCGGCGAAGTGACCGGAGTCGGCGGAACGTCGTGGGCGGAACCGACACCCTACGGCATG
>JAFZPB010000230.1 GCA_017552595.1 Muribaculaceae bacterium | reverse complement strand
TGAAGACATCAATTACACAATCGTTTATCAAGACGGAACTACGGTTACGATTCCGGCCTTCAATATGAATCCTCAACAGCCGCAAGTTGATGGCCGAGAAGTGTCGGAAACTATTGACGCCACTGAAAATTCTTCGGCAGTCGCGTCGAATCTCGTGGTTGGTCAAACCGGTGCCGTGACACCAACCGAATCGGATTATTGGGGAAGCAACCAGGATAATCCGACGGTAGGGCAGGGTTACTACGTTGATAATGACGGGGAGGTTGCCGTAGATTTAGGTTTTGGCGACATCCTTTGGGCTACACGCAATGTGGGCGCTCGCAGCGCATCTGATTTTGGAGGTCTGTATGGATGGGGCGACCCGTTCGGTCGACTTACCGAAACTCGCACCGATTATTACCCCGCTCGTAACCCAAATATGGTACTTTCGGGAAATACGTTGTCCGGTACACGCATGGATATCGCCACTGCCCAATGGGGCAACAGTTGGCGCATGCCTCGTTCCTCGGAATGGGAAATGCTTAAAGCGAACTGTACAATAACTCCTTATACTTTGGATGGACATAAGGGTGTGCTTGTTAAATCCAACATCAATAACAATCAGATTTTCCTCCCGGCAAACGGCGACCGCTATGGTGATTATCATAGATATAATTCGGCGGCTCCTTATGGCTATTATTGGTCGGGCGACTGGTGTGCATCAACGGATGCCTCTCGGGCATGGATGGCCTATTTCTCTGGTTCAGCCAACTTCTACGCAAAACAAGGCTATGAACGCTATCTTGGATGTTCGGTTCGCCCCGTTCGTCCTAAGAGTGTGCCTTTGAACGATTATGAACCAATCATAATCAACTGATTGACGTTTTCCCCAAAATGAAACTTCTCAAACCATTTGTCTTGTCGAGCATCGTGACTGTCGCGGTGCTCTACTTGACATTGGTTCCTCAGCCGCTTCCGCCTCCAGATGTTGAAATCCCGTTTGCCGACAAATTAGTTCACGGACTGATGTTTGCCGTCATCGCCATTATCTACGCGGTGGATTGGGCCCGTCATAGTCACCGCCGGTTTGTCTCAATAAAGGAATCACTATGGATATCGCTGATTTCCATCCTCTTTGGCGGGGTGGTGGAGTTCCTTCAGTGGGCTATGAATGTGGGCCGTTCGGGCGATGTGATGGATTTCATTGCCGACGGAATTGGCGTAGTGATTGTGTGGTTGGCATTTTTTCCGACGCGTTTTATTCAAGGTCAAAACGAGGCTTCGGGTGACTTAAAAAATACATAAAACGGTTTTGCCAAAAAATTTCATTATCCGATTTTGATATTTACCACATTATTTATATCTTTGTAACGGCAACGAGCCGTAAAATTTGATTCTATTAACCCTAAATAAAAACAAATCATGTCAACACCTCACAACAGTGCGCCCGACGGCGCTTTTGCAAAAACAGTGTTAATGCCCGGCGATCCTTTGCGCGCAAAATTCATCGCAGAAAATTTCCTTGAAAATCCTGAATTGGTGACTTCTGTCCGCAATGTCTATGGCTATACCGGCACCTATAAAGGCCACCGCGTTTCGGTCATGGCAAGCGGTATGGGTATGCCCAGCATCGGTATTTACTCCCACGAACTTTACGCTTTCTATGGTGTCGAAAACATTATTCGTATCGGTTCGGCCGGCAGTTACAATCCCGACCTTAACGTGATGGACGTTTTCCTCGGTTCAAGCGCTTATAGCGAATCATCTTATGCCTATGTTCACAACCGTGTTGAAGAGAAAGAACTTCTCCCCAGCGCTGAACTCAATAAAGTGATTGAAGACACCGCAAAACGTCTTGGCATCAAACTTACCACTGGTATCATCCATTCAAGCGACGTGTTCTACGGCGGCGAAAAAGGTGAAAAATGGCAAGACCTCCGTGAACGCACAGGCGTAGACTGCGTTGAAATGGAATCGTTTGCCCTTTTCCACAATGCGAATGTGCTTGGCAAACGTGCCGCTTGTATTCTCACAATCTCCGATTCTTTCATAAGCAAAGTTGAACTCTCGGCTGAAGATCGTCAAAATTCGTTCCGCACGATGATGACTCTTGCCCTTGAATCAGCCATTGCCCTCGATTGAAAGTGTATAAATTGATATATATGACGGAGC
>JAFZPB010000229.1 GCA_017552595.1 Muribaculaceae bacterium | reverse complement strand
GTGACCGACGATGTGTGGTGTTTGCGGAATTCGTCTTCATAACCCTTGCGGTCGTGATAGAGAAACGATTTGCCGTCGGAAAGGAAACATATCATCTCGGCTGGTGTGGCGAGCACTTGGCGGGTTTTCCCGCCGGCCGTCGGCACCTTATATAGTTCGGGCAGAGCCGTCGGATATAGGGCACTTTCGGCAGGGTCTTGAATCGACGCGTTGAAATAAACCCACTTTCCGTCGGGCGAAAATGCCGTAGGCTTTTCCGATGCGGAATTAGTGGTAAGCCGCTTTGCTTGTCCTCCGGTGGCGGGCATCACGAAGATGTCGAAATTGCCGTTGCGGTCGGATGCGAAGGCTATCTGACGACTGTCGGTCGACCAAACGGGCGAGCAGTCATACGATGGAAGCGTGGTAAGCCTTACTGCCTGACCGCCTGAGGCGTCAACTTTAAAGATGTCGCCTTTGTAGCAGAAGGCTATCTGCTGCCCGTCGGGCGAAATTTTCACGTCACGGAGCCACAACGGAGTGGCGGCACTGGCGCCTAACAGCGTCAGGCCCAGAACTGATGCAAAAAATAGTCTTTTCATTATTGTAATGTTTTGTTTTGTCGAAATGTTCGATGCCGCGTCGGCACATTTTCTGCGAAGTTAGCCGAAAGTTTTGAAAAATGCAAGTTTAGAGAGGGGAAAGTTGAACATAATTCATAATACACAATGCATAATGCATAATTAGCCCTGCATCGCAAATCCTAAATAAAAAGGAGGCTTCCTCGCGATGAGGAAGCCTCCTTTGATGAGCCCTAAGGCTTTAGAGAATGTCGCCGATTAGCGGACAAGAACCTTAGAGGTGCGTACACGGCCGTTTGCAAGGGTGTCAACCTTGACTACAATCTGACCTGCGGCGGGGTTAACAACGCGAACGCCTTGGAGGTTGTAGTAAGTTGTTGACACAACTGCGCTGTCGGTGTCGATTGTGTTGACAGCCGAAGGATCGCCGAAGGTGTAGTAAGCGGCTTGTGCGCCTGCGGTCCAGCAGTAGATGCCGAAGCAGTCGTCGTTAATCTTACGAACGGTGTAAGCACGGAATTGGTTGGGCGATGCGATAGCAACGTCGCCGCCACGTGAGTCAACTTCTTCGCCTGTGGTGAGGTTCTTGAGGACGATGCCGCAAGTGTTGCGGTCGTTCGATGCAACTGCATAGATTTCGTTCTTCCAAACGAAGTAGTCGAAGCCTTCGTTACCACCTGAACCAACAGTACCGATGCTTGCCAATTCTGTTCCGTCTTCGCTCCAAGCCAAAACTTTGTTGTCGGAACGTGTGCGGAGATAGAATGTAGCGGAAGGATCGATAAACTCTTCTACTTCTTCAACGGTTGCGAATGCAGGTTGAGCGATGTAGGAAGTGGTCAATGTGGGAGTTGCGGGCGATGCGAGCGAGTTGTCGGTGTCTTGTGCGCCGTTGACAATCTTGATGACTGCGACAGCGGATTGACCGTTGGCGGTGATGTACATATAACCACCTTCTTCGCTCATAACGTTACCAACGATGCGGCCGACTTGGTCGGTACGCGATGCTTCGACGCCGTCGGGAGCCTCAATAGTGAGTTCGCTTTGAGTTCCGTCGGGTTGGATGATTACCCAAGTACCGAACGAAGCAGCATCGGGGAATCCCTTGTTGACGAGGATGTTGCCAGCGTCGTCAGAGGTGATACATACGCCAATGCCTTCTACGGTAGCATAAGTCTTAACGCCTTCTGAGTCGTAAACCTTGACTTCACCAGCGCCCTTGTCGGCTACATAAACCTTTTCACCGAAGCCGGTTGCGAAGCGAGCGTCGGCGCTTGCGGGACTGTTGCTGGTTTCGAAGTGCCATTGTTGTACGAGTTTCGGAGTTTCAGGAGCCTTTTCCTTGACGGTGTAAACAGCCGTTGCAATTTCTGAGGCCTTCTCGTTCTTGATTGCGATAGCCTTAATGGTTGTGGTCTTGCCCACTTCATTAAGAACAATAGCGCCATCATAGAGAGTCGAGGCTGCGTCGGGATCTGTTTCGTCGAGGGTGTAGCGGATTTCAGCGCCTTCTTCGGCAGTGATGGTCACTTCAACCGATTCTTCATATTCACCAGCGGCGGGGCTGAATTCGGGAGCGGCAACTGATGTTGCTGTGATTGTTGTAGTCATTGCGTTCAAATCAACAGCCACTTCATATTCACCGGCTGCGATTCTGAATGCTTTTTGACCTCTTTCAATCGAAAGCGGTTGGCCAAGCAGTTCGTCGGTTACCCAGAAGTCGCCTTCAGAAACGGCACCATAGCGATAAGGAGCGATAGCGTCCCAATCATCGGCGTTATCAGCGAGTTTTTCGGTGAACGAGAAGTAGTTGTAGCCTTCGTTGCGACCGTCGCAAGTGATGGTTGTCGAGAACATACCGGCTTCGCCAGCGGTCATTTCTTGACCTACGTTGGGAGCCCAACCGTTATCGCCTACTTCACCGAGGACGTAGAGTTTGGGAAGTTCACCGAGCGTGAAGTTCTTGCAGGAAGGAGTAACGACTTCGTTAGCGTCGCAAGGAACTGCGAAGAATGATACACCGTTGCCTTGGTTAGCGAGAAGGAGGTTGCCGGCATAGTCGAATGCCATCTGGTGGTTGACTGAGCCATAAGCCTTTTCTGCTTTCAAGGTGAACGAAGGAACATTTTCATTCCAAGCCACGTCGAAGATTTTGACTACGCCTGCTGCGTCGCTGACAGCGAATGTCTTTTCATCGGCAGAGATTGCCAAACCACCACGAGCGATACCCGAAAGTAGGTCGTTGCCCATGAGGGCTTCATCACCTGAATTGAAAAGAACTTCACCGTCAAGGTTTGCATAGACAAATGCGGGAACACCGGTGGTGTTCTGGTCGGTCGTACGGTTCTGCGATACGAACACACCGTTGGATGCTGCCGTAATGTTAACGTCGGTGTTGAGCATGTAACTGGAGCCCGAGATATTGTTGTAGATAGCATTCGGTGCGAAGTTGATGCGTTCGTTTTCGCCGATGTTGTAGCGTACAAGGACATTGGAGTTGTTCGATGTCGGGCAGTCTTCCGAGAAGTAGTAGTAGCGGGTGTCGGCTCCGGTTCCCCAGAATGCGCCGCCTGTTCCGCCACCACCGATGATGGTGCCTTCGTAGGTGTATTCACCGCCTGAGCCCTTCGTGCCTTCGAACATTTGAACCATTTCGGCATCGGGATTTGCGGGGTCGAAAATCCAGACACCTGCATGAGCGTCGCTCCAGTCGGCAACATAAGCCTTGTGGTTGTTCGGGTTGATGTTGACGCGGTGAGGCGATGCGGTGTTGGAAGCGTTCCACTGACCAAGAGTGTGAGTCGTCGACTGGTGGTCAGGAGTAAGAGCGTAGAGCACGTGGTTGTTAGCGCCTGCATAAGGATTGGTTACAACGGCATGACCGAAGAACGGGCTGGCAGGATCGTTGTCGATAGCGATACCGCGAGCCGACGGAGTGATGCCGGATTCAACCTTGGCGAGAGAGGGAACACCTTCGTTTTCTACCTTAACTGCCCAAGTGAACGTTTGTCCTGCGGGAGCCTCGGCTGTCGAAATCGAGAACGTACCATTGACACCGTCCATAACGGGATCGGCTTCGGCGAGTACTTCGTTGTCATTGTTCGGGTCAAGAATGAGGACCTTTGCGGGAGCCTGTTTCAAGAGTTTGAACGAGCCGGAGAAGAGTTGAGCGTTTAAGTCAAGTTCTGCTTGGAGGTCATAAGCGTAGGAGTTGTAGAATACGGGTTGCTCTTCGTCTTCGGTGGTGTAAACCGAAACTTTGTCGCCACGGAGAACGACAAGTTCGAGGTTGCCGCCGATAACTTCGTCATCAGTATTCTTAACTGCGATACCTGCACCGGTAGCGAGCATCGAGTTGGCGCCTGCGGCTGAACGGAGTCCACGGTCACTTGCCATGCTGATTACAACTTCTTTGGCTTTGTCAATACCAGCGCTGACGTCGTAAAGTCTCAGACCGCCTTCAGTGGAGACGGGAGTAACCATATAAACCTTGTTGCCGTATTTGAAGAACGACGAGCCATACTCTGCATCAAAGTTGGCTGTAGCCTTGATGGGCGTGTCCTGTCCGCTTGGGTTGATAGCGAACGACAGTGGCTTGTAGGTGTCGGAAGTGGAAACAAAGTCGGCTTCGTCAAGCGGTGATACAACGTAGTTGTAGTTCTGGCCGAAGTTGTCAGTAGTGGCGATGGTCGTGTTATTGTTGTCAAGACGGTTGTAACCGACACTGCCGAGTTCACCGGCGACAACAGTAAGCACGGCTTCACGAATCTTGACGCCTGTAGCGGTGGGTGACGAGACGGTCATTACGCCATCTTCCGATGTGCCTGAGTAAGCGAAGGTTTCGCCTGTGATTGCGCGGTAGAAGTTGCCAGAAACGCTGGCCGATTCAAACCACAAAGCGGGATTGCCTGTCGGCAGACCTGTTTCAGCATCTGTTTCCCACTTGTAAACGCGAAGTTTACCGCGTGTTTCGCCTGCGTCAACGTAAGCGTCGTTGTATTGAGTCTTCTCCTTGTTGATGGCGAGAAGAACGCCATCTGCAGTGACTTGGATGTCGGAGAGGGTCAAATAAGTGGTGGAGATGTTGTTGGCATCTGCGCCTTCGACGCTAATCGGTGTGACTTCGCCGGTCTTGGTGTTGAAGACATCAATAACAGGCTTGTTGTCGGCATCTGCGGCAAGGATGAACACCTTTTCGCCACGTTGGATTGTACGACGTACGGTTGCACCGGCGAGGTTTTCGATAGCCACATCTTCAAATTTCGGTTTGAGGTTGTAACGAGGAGCGGCTGCGATACCACCCTTACCTACCGGGTCGGGATAGAGTTCGGGTTCTTCCGTCGGAGGCACATAGTCGGTACGTTCGAGAAGCGGAGTGAGGAACGAGGTAGCGTTTGCAGTTACTACGATTTCGTCTTCGGTTTTGCCTTCGATGACTTTACCCTTTTCTGTTACAAACACACCGTCTTTGAAGTCGGGATGCGAATATGTGACTTTATAAGTGCCTGGTTCAAGCGGACCGAACACATATGCGCCATTAAATTCATCGTCGGTGGTGTAAGTGGCAACTACTTCATCGCCCTTTTTGAGGGTGACGGTAAGGTCGTTGATGGGATAGAACTTGTCGATGGTGGCACCGTTGGGCTTGTAGTATTTCTCGTTGATTTTCTCGTGGCCGTTGCGGGCAACACCATAGATGTAGCCAACTTCGTCGAGCGGCAAGCCGAGATGTTTAGCGAAACCGCGTGCGTAGCGGATACCTTCCTGATGAGCCACGTCGTCGTTCATATAACGCGTACGGGCGGGCTGATAGGTGTGGAAATAACCTTCAACGAGGAAGCCGATAGCGTGGTGTTTCAGAACACCGAGATAACCGTCGGCATCGTTAACGCCCACGGAGTGGCTGCCGTAGAACGACCAGTCACCGCGGATGTTCGGGTTGTTTTCACCGTAATATGTCCATTGAGCGTGTTCGTCTCTCCATGCTTCAGGCCAAACGTCTTGAGCGAGAGCCTTCGAGCCGGGAACTTGTTCTTCGGCATCGCTACCGCGATAGAGAATCAACGGGTAGTTGGTGGAAGTGCCTTCGGTTGCGGCGTTGGAGTGGATTGAGAGGAAGTAGTCGAAGTTGTTGGCATCGACTTCAAGTGAAATTTCAGCCAAAGAGCGATTGAAAGCGTCTGCAAGGTCGGGGTCGCCGCCCATCTTGATTGTGGGATACGGACCTGCATGCACGTGCGACATGACGATATTGTTGTTCATGTCGAGAGCGGCACCGCGGCGTTGGATACCCTTTTCGCCCATTGCTATTTCCTCTGGGGTGGGTTGGTTGAGAGTCGGGTCGTATTTGATGCCCTTCTTAACCATTTCGTTGAGGAACGAGAACGCTTTTTGGAGGTTGGTGTTGGTTTCGTAGAAGTTGGTGGTGTCGGAATCTTCTTCGTCGACTTTTACATCACCATGCTTCATTGTGCCCATCGGGCGGTCGTTGGCTGTCCATGAGCCGTGACCCGGGTTGAGGTAGATACGGATTTGGTCGGCCTCAACTGCCCAAATGCTGGCGCTGAATAAAAGCGCCATTGTCAGGATTGAGAATAATTTCTTCATAATCGTAAAAGCGCTTTTAGTTACTTAATGTTCATAATGTAGAGTTCGCCTGCGGGGGTCGTGAAAGCGATGCGGCCGGCGGCGACTGTCGGGTACATAGCCACTACAGAGTCGTCGGTGAGGCGCTGTTTGACCGAGCCGTCGAGGTTAGATGCGATGAGGTAGGATTCCGAGCCGTTGTAGTTGTCAACCATACCGATTACGGTAGAGTTGTCAATCCATTGCGGAGCACGGATTGTACCGATGCGGACAGGATTCTTGCCGTCGATGTCGCAGATGTAGCATCCGTAGGCAGCACGATAGTAAACAATGTGCTTGCCGTCGGGGCTGACGGAAGGCCAAAGATAACTTTCGCCTTGCACGCCGTTGGGCGACAGGTTGGTGGTCTTGCCGTTAACGGTGAGGTAGAGAGCACCGCGGTTAATCGAAACGACGGGAACCGGAGAGGACTTGAGGCCTTTCAGTTTGCCCTTTTCGACAGCAACCACATCTTTGCCCGCAACGCTCACGGCGTTAAGGTCGCGCGACGGTGCGACAAGTTCAGTCGTGGCTCCCGTGGTGAGATCGACCGCCTTCGCCGATTGATAGCGGAGATGGCCTTTCATCGTGTTCTCACGGAAAGCAACTTGACTGCCGTCGTCGGTGAAGCGCATTTCGTAGGAGTACCCCGTGGGGGACACCAGTTTCACGTCCGATGTGGCTAAGTCGATAATCGACAGGCCGGCTTTGGCGTTGTTGTCAACGAGAACTTTCGTTCCGTCGGGGCTGAGGACAGCCTTCCCCGGCATAACGTCGCCTGTGGCAACCTTTACCGGACTGTCGACAGTCAGCAACTGTGCCGAGCAGACCAAAGCAGCGCACATCGAGATTACTGAAAACAGTAGTTTCTTCATGTGAATCACTTTTTTTGATGGTTATTAAATAGGTTAACTAAAATTGGTCGAACTTTGTTATGATATTAGTTTTCAAAATTACTAATTATTTTCCAAATTATCCAAATATTTCTCCTAAAAAACTTATTTATCCGCACGCCTGCAACAAAAAAGCGGCCCTCAGGTGAGAGCCGCCTTTTTTGTCATCTCAGGCAAGCCTGATGTCAATTACTTGGCAACGACCTTAGAAGCGCGGACAGTGCCGTCGCTGAGGGTCGCTACACGGATGTAGATTTGACCTGCCGACGGGTTCTGTACGCGAACACCCTGCAAGTTGTAGTAAGTTGCCGCAACTTCAGTGGCGTCACTGCCGATGGTGTTGACTCCTTCAGTGCCGAAGGTGTAATACTCGGCGGAGAAGCCGGCGTTCCAAACGTAGATGCCCCACATTCCGTTGCTTTCCTTGCGGACAGTGTAAGCACGGAACTGATGGCTGACTGCGTCGGATGCCGAACCTGCATGTTCAACTTCTTGACCATCGGTGATGTTACGGAGGGTGAACTCTGATGTGCGTGCTGTTGAAACTACGCCATAGAGTTTCGAACCAACTTCAAATACATCGAAACCTTCGTTGCCGCCTGAACCGAACGAACTGTCGAGTGCGTATTGTTCTGAGCCGTCTTCCATCCATGAGAAGACTGTGTTCAGACCGCGGTTGCGTGAATAGAACGCTGCCGACGGGTCGACGAACGCTTCGGTTTCATCAACTGTCGAGAACATCGGCTGAGCCAATGTCGAGGTGTTCATCGTTACCAAAACTGTGGGCGATGCTGCGCTTGCGCTGACATCTTGAGTCCCATTTACAACCTTGATGGCGGCGACTGCCGACTGTGCGTTACCTGCAATGAAGAAGTAACCGCCGTCAGCACTCATCAAATTGCCTACTACGCGACCTACTTGGTCTACACGGCAAGCCTCAATGCCATCGGGCAATGTGAGGGTGAGTTCGTGTTGCGTTCCGTTCGGTTCGATGATTACCCAATTTGAAATAGAGGTGACATTCGGGAATCCCTTGTTGACAAGGAGGTTGCCAGCATCGTCGGAAGAGATTGCTGCGCCCATGCCTTCAACGGTTGCGAACGTCGTCACGCCGTTCTTAGTGTATTTAAGGATTTTGCCTGGGGCGTCGGCTGTGGCCTTTTGAGCCGCATAGACCGCACCACCGAAACCGGTAGCGAAGCGGCAGTCGCTCGAAGCGGGAGTCGAGAACTTCTGTTCCCAGGCCTTTGTCAAGCCTTCTGCCACAGGGGGTTCAGGAGGTGTTGTCCCTTGGATTGTGTAGGTTGCGGATGCGACAGCCGAGTTGTTCATGCCGCTCTTGATGGCGATTGCCTTGACGGTTGTGGTTTCGCTGATAGCGATTGGACCGCTGTAGAGAGCCGAAGATGCTGTCGGGTTAGAGCCGTTGAGAGTGTAACGGATTTCAGCACCTGAGGTCGCGCATGCAATTGTCACGTTTTGTGCCGTTGTGTATGTGCCGGCTACAGGAGTGAATGTCGGAGTTGCGACAGTCTCAACAGGCGTTGTTCCTTCGGGCATACCCCAACGGTACATTGCCACAAGTTTACCGGCGAGGTTCTGGTAGATAGTGACTGATTGTTCATCTTCATTGACGCGGGCCGTAATGCTCACGAAACTCGGATTTGCTTCCGACACGAGGTTGAGGTTCTTCGATGCCACAACCGCGTTGGTCGAGAGATTGCGGATAGCGATGCCGTCACCGTAGTTGTTAGAGCCTGAAGCGGGTTCAACACCATACTTGACGCCGTTGAGTTCGAACACGTCGAAACCGTCGCCAGGAGTGGCACCTTCGACAGCGCCGAGCGAAGCGAGTGATGTGCCGTTCCACGACCAGATATTCTTGTCGGTACGTTTGCGGAAGTAAGCGGTGCAAGCCTTGTTGGATGCGGCTTCAACTTCAGCAACGGTCTTGAACATAGGTTGAGCGGTTGATGTCGCGTCGAATGTCAAGTCGGTTGCGGGTGAAACGGCTGCTGAAACGAATGCTTTGTTGGCAATCTTCACAGCCACAACAGTGTTCTGATTGTTGGGAGTCAGGTAGAGGTAACCGCCTTGTGCGGAAGTTACGTTACCTACTACACGCCCTACGTCGTCAACACGAGCGGCGGTGAAGCCTTCAAGGGTGAGGGCTGTCTGAGTGCCATTCGGTTCGATAATTACCCAATTGGTCGAGGAGCCGACACCCGAGAAACTCTTATTGACGAGGATGTTGCCTGCGTCGTCGGATGTGATAGCCGTACCAACGCCTTCAACCGATGCATAGACCGACTTGGTGCCGTTCTTGTCATAGCGGACAACTTGGCCGTTAGCCTTGTCGGTGAGATAGATGTAATCCCCATAACCTGTTGAGTAACGTCCTTCTGCACGGGCGATGAGGCTCGCCTGCGATTCTTTGATGATGGTGAGTTTGCACTTCGATTCGTCAAATTCCGTTTGTTCTGACGACTTACCCGTAAGGGCTACTGTCACAGGAGTTGCGCCTGTGGAAGAAGCCGTCAAGGTTGCGGTGTGGTTGCCGACGGCAGTGGGGTTGTAAGTGACGGTTACGGTGCCCGAACCAGCCGACTGAGCGATTGTCTTAGGCGAAACGCTGAACAAGTCGGCGTTTGCGCCCGAGATTGCGAGCGAAATATCGCCTTTGAGGTTCGTTCCGGAGATGGTCACTGTTTTGGAGGGCGACTCGCCCGGACCGCATCCGAGAGGCGAGCAACTGAACGAAAGCGACGATGCGCTTGCCGTTAGTTTTGGCGTTGTGGTGGCCTCGGTGACGGTTGCACGCACGGGCACTTTCAAACTTACCGAGCCGGAGAGCAGACGGATGTAGAAGTCGTAGTCAACTGCCGTTCCACCAGGTCCGTAAGTTCCTGCCATATCGGCATTAGCGAAGGTGACAGTCACATTGCCGCCGGCAGCGGGAAGTTGGTCAACACTTACGGGGAAGCGGCCGGGAGTTGCCGATGCCACATAAATCACACCTTCAAGATACTTACCAGTCACTTTGAGCGTTACAGTCGGTTTTTCGCCCACTTTACAGTTGAATTGGACGGTAGAGGGCGTGTAGGTGATTTCGGGCTGGATAGGATTGAGGTTGTCCGGCGGAATTGCCACGCAGCCCCAATAGAATGTATTGATGTTTTTGTGTCCTGAGTTGTAGCCGGGCCAGTCGTAGGAAGAATAACGGCCGTCCCAGTTAGGATAACTCGAGCCGTTGTAGTCGCCGTAGGGGTCGTGGCAAACGAAACAGCCGGTCTGGTTGACGAATCCCCCGCTGCTCGAACTGTAGTAGCAGTTCGTGCGGAAACCGAGCACGACGTGTCCGTCGGTGTTGTTCTGCAAGCAGATTGTATAAGGACGGTTGGCTTTACATTCGGAAACGAATGTTGACCATGAACTCTGGAAATATGAGTTCTTCATGCCGTTGTACTTGTAGAAGTTGTGCATCGACGATGACGGGCTCTTCGAGCCGTACCACATAAATCCGTAACCGCCGCCTACGCTACTCGAGGAGCAGCCGTACCATCCGCGGTTGACGACGCAACGTTCATTAAAGGTGTGGCTGGTGAGGGGAGCGGTATAGTCGCGGCCGACATACCATGAATAGTAGGCCGTTGCATTGACTTTACGAGATTGTACGGCGTGAGGCTCCAGCATTTTGTAGTAGCCGAGGAGCATACACGACGATGAGGGGGCGCAACATACATAGCCGTAGTCATAGCATCCATAGTGGTCGGCGGGAGTGTCCCAAACCTGGTTGATGTAGGGAATATCGAGATAGCCGATGGTGCCGTCGGTTTTGGGGGTGGCTTGAGTATCGACCGGGTCAAGTTTTCTGACCACATTGTAGTCGGGACCTGAAACGCGTCCGATACGGCCGTCACTTTTTGCGGAAAGGATTGTCGACGCGGAAGCAGAACGGATGCGTCCGTTGCGTTCGAGCGAATATTTGCAGATACCGCGTTGTTCTCCAAGTGCATACGAAACTGCGAGGCTGCCGTCGTGCAATGTTGTCACTGCGACGGGAACGTTTTCGTCAAGCGAAATAATAGCGCTTGCCTTCGAACCGTCGAACGACGACTTAATCACAGATGCCGATGAGACGAAAATATCGTCGTGGCGTTGTGCGCGGGTAAAGATGATTTCTTTTGAATCGGCTGTCCAAACGGGCGACATTGCCTCGCCGATGTTAAAGCATGCTTTCGTGGCCACGTCCATGACGGTAAGCGTTCCGTCGATTTTCTCGTATGCGATTTTTTTGCCGTCGGGAGCCCAAATGGGATTGTAGGAGGCGTTGCCGGGAATATCGACACGCGTTTTCGAGCCCGTGGCAGTATCGACGATATACGATACGCCCTCGATAGTGGTGAAGGCCACGCTCTTAGCGTCGGGCGAAATGTTGACGATGTTCACATAGACGCCGAGGTCGATTTTACGTCGTTCGCTTCCTTTGCGAATAACGAGCGATTTGCCTAACGTGTAGGCCATCGTGCCGTCGTCGCTGAAAGAGACCTGACCGCATTCCGATGAATAAGGTTCAAGCAATGTCACCTTGCCCGTCGCGATGTCGAGAACGGCAGGTGCCTGCTTTGAATAGTCGTCGGAAATGCTTTTGAAACCGATGAGCGTTTTGTCCTTGCTCATCTGCATGTACTGTCCGCAGTTGCGGGTGCTTACAAGGGCTTTTGCCGTTCCATCTTTGATGAGGAAGATTTCATCGGCACGGTTACTTGTGGCGACGAGTCCCGATTGCGACTCCATCAGCCCGACATAGTAGCCGTTTTCCCGTGCTTCGTACGGGTTGACCTTGCTGTCGGCCATGCCAACCGTTACGGCGCACAATGAGATTACTGAAATAAGCAGTTTCTTCATGTTAATGGTAATTATGTAGGTTAATTAAATTTGCGCAAATTACTCAGTTAAGTCCGTAAAATTATGAATTATTTTTCGGTTTCGCTAATTTTTTCCAAAAAAAAACCTAAATTTGCGGAAAAATCGCCCACTTTGGCGTAACTTTGCACCCGAAATATAAAAAATGAACATACTTATCGTTAACGGACCGAATCTCAATCTGCTTGGTCGCCGCGAGCCTTCAATCTACGGCAGCCGCTCTTTCGACGACTATCTCGACGAACTTCGCGCGGCTTATCCCGACGTCGCTTTGACATATTTCCAAAGCAACCACGAAGGGGCGATTATCGACTGCCTTCACGAAAACGGCTTCGGCGACGTCGACGGCATAGTTCTCAACGCCGGAGCCTACACCCACACCTCACTCGCAATCGCCGACGCCATCGCCGCAATCAACACGCCCGTTGTTGAGGTGCACATCTCCGACGTGATGAAACGCGAACCTATTCGCCACCATTCGATGATTCGCAAAGTGTGCGTGGCTTGCTACGCCGGCTTCGGTCTTGACAGTTACCGCCGAGGTATCGACCACATTATCAACGCCAAGAAATGACGCCCGACATCCTCGACGACTATATATCTGCCCACATCGACCCTGAGCCCGAAAACCTCCACAGGCTTTACCGCTCCACATGCTTGACAAGCACCTATCCGCGGATGTGTACCGACCATCTGCAGGGCCGCTTCATCAAAATGCTCACGCGTATGATTCGCCCCTCGCGGGTGCTCGAACTCGGCACGTTCACCGGCTATTCCGCCCTCTGCTTTGCCGAAGGAATGGCCGCCGACGGAGAAGTGGTGACGATTGAAGTCAATGACGAAATGGAGGACATCATCCGGGAAAGCCTCGCCAACTCCGATGTCGGCAACAAAGTGCGCCTCATCATCGGCGACGCTTTCGACGCGCTGAAAACAGTCGACGGCGATTTCGACGTGGCTTTTATCGACGCAAACAAACGCGACTACGTCGATTACTACCGAAACGTCAAACCTCTAATTCGTCGCGGAGGCTTCATAATCGCCGACAATACGCTCTGGAGCGGCAAAGTGGTCGAGCCCGACGAAAACGCCGACGCCCAATCGCGCGGAATCGCGGCCTTCAACGACTTCGTCGCAGCCGACTCCGACGTCGAAAAAGTAATTCTCCCCTTCGCCGACGGAATGACCATCGTGTGGGTTAAAGAGGAAAGTTTATAGTTTAAAGTTTAAAGGAGATTAAAGATTTACAAACCAAATACATAAATAGAAAATGGAAACGACACGACAAGCAAAAATCGCACGCCTTATCCAAAAAGAATTAAGCGATATCTTCCGCCTCGAAACGGCACAAGTCCCCGGCTCGATTGTCAGCGTCAGCGTGGTAAGAGTGTCGCCCGACCTTTCCGTGGCTCGCGCCTATCTCTCGGTGTTCCCCTCCGACAAAGCCGCCGACGTCATCGCCGCCGTCAACAACAACTCACGCGCCATCCGCCACAACCTCGCGCAACGAGTGCGCTACCAACTGAGGAAAACGCCCGAACTCACATTCTTCCTCGACGATTCGCTCGACTACATCGACAACATCGACAACATCCTTAACAAGGACAAGGAAGAACACCCGTGGCACGACCCCAAAGACTGGGAAGGCCTCGACGAAATCTACAAAGGGTAAAGATTAAAGAGGATAGTTTAAAGTTTAAAGAATTTTCGATTGCTCGAACAATCGAACAATCGAACAATCGACTGCTCGAAATCGATTATGCATTGTGCATTATGCATTATGCATTAATTTATTGAACATTCGGCTGCTCATTAACAATTATTTCGCAAAAAATTTGCGAGAAACAAAAATAAGTTATAATTTTGCAGTCGCTTTGTTCGCAAGGCACCTCGGAGGCCCATTCGTCTATCGGCTAGGACGTCAGATTTTCATTCTGAAAAGAGCAGTTCGATTCTGCTATGGGCTACAAATTAACAACATTACGAAATTAGTTTTATAAATAAAAGATGGCAAACCATAAATCATCGCTTAAAAGAATCCGTCAGACGAAAACCCGTCGTCTCCACAACCGTTATTACGCCAAAACCGCTCGCACGGCTGTCCGTCGCGTGCGCAAAATGACCGACAAGGCTCAGGTCGCAGAAGCACTTCCCAAAGTAACATCATTGCTCCAACGTCTTGCAGGCAAGAAAGTTATCTCCAAGAACAAAGCCAGCAACCTCGTCAGCAAACTCACGCGTTACTACAACAGCCTCTAATCCGGCTGCGCTGGTGCGCAATATAGCGGCCCATTCGTCTATCGGCTAGGACGTCAGATTTTCATTCTGAAAAGAGCAGTTCGATTCTGCTATGGGCTACACCCCGACGGCTGTCAAGTATTCCTTGACGGTCGTCGGATTATTTTTTGCCATCCGACGAATGACCTAATTATGCATTATTAAAATTTTTTCTTAACTTTGCGGTGGATTGCGGTTGCAACCCTTTCGTGTCAAAATCATTTAGAGAGATTTCGCCGTCTCATTTCTTGAAAATTAACTCAAATCAAATAAAAAATGAACATTTCTACTACCCTAAAAAGAATCGCAATCGCTCTGTCGATTGCCGTTATCCCGGTTGTTTCATCTGCATTCGAAGACAATAATGGTCTTCGTTACTATTTTAATGGGGATGGACAAACGGTGACATTGACTTATGAAAAATATCAGAACAACGCATCAACTTCGCCGGCTTATCCCAATTTGAGCGGTGCGGTCACCATTCCTCCGACGGTTATGTACTACAGTAAAACTTACACCGTCACAGCAATTGACGAACGGGCTTTCTATAATTGCAGCGCAATAACTTCACTCTCAATTCCCAACACCGTCATTGAGATTGGCGATTATGCCCTCAATAATTGCAGCGGTTTGACATCTTTGACAATCCCCACCTCCGTCAAGTTTATAGGATGGGGGGCATTCAGTGACTGCACTGGCCTTCAGACCGTAAACTGGAATGCCAAATCCTGCACTTTTGGCGAACATGAACAATTCGGCGCATATATCCCGTTTAATGAATATACATCAACCCAACTCACATCGATGATTTTCGGCAATGAAGTTGAAGAAATCCCCGTTTCTTTATGTGACGGCGCTGAAGGCATTACTTCGGTGACAATCCCCTCATCCGTCAAGAAGATTGGCGGTGCCGCTTTCGCCTGTTCAGGGTTAACTTCCATCGAATTACCAAGCAGTGTCACTGAAATGGGCAACTCCGTTTTTAATTCTTGTGCCAATTTGACTTCAGCAAATCTCACTAATGCAAAACTCACGAAGATAGCAAATTACACCTTCGAAGACTGCAGTAGTTTGAAGACCATCAATATTCCAGAATCCGTTAAGGAGATTGGTGAATGGGCCTTCAAAAATAGCGGTTTAGTTTCTGTGACAATCCCTAAAAACGTCAATTCTATTGGCGAGTATGCTTTCTCTAATAGCAAAGAACTGAAGTATGCCACAATAAACGATATCACCGGCGAAATTGGCAAAAAGGCTTTCTCGGGCTGCACAAGTCTTATTCAAATTTTGACATACTCCAATCCCGCAAATGTCACTCTTAAAGCCGACGTTTTTAAAGATGTGTCGAAAACCGCATGCGAACTGCACGTATTGCCCGAATTCTACAACGCATACAAAAACGCCGACCAGTGGAAAGACTTCTTGAATATTATCGCTGACCTTTCCGGAGTTGAAGGCGTGGAGGTTGACGAATCCGCTAAGGAAGTCGATTGCTACTACGACTTGAAGGGTGTCCGCCTCAACGAACCCGCTCGCGGCCAAGCCGTCATCGTCCGCTATACCGACGGCACTGCAAAGAAAATCGTTTACTAATGCACAATTCATAATGCATAATGCATAATTCATAATTGGAATGCTCGGCTTGACCGCCGAGCATTTTAATGCATAATGCATAGTGAATAATTGGAAATTGTAAGGAAAATCCCGAATTTTCTCTCCAAAATCCGCCGCTTTTCTTAATTAGTGTTAAATTTACGCAATTAGGTGCCGAAAAATTTGGTAGTTTCAAATATTTGACATAATTTCGCACTGAAAATAACACGAATCATCTATAGAGTCGGTTTCGAACCGCACCAACCGAGCAAGCAAAGCCACGGTGGCCCAATGATGAGAGTTATAAATTAATTAACTTATTTTATTAACTAAAAACAACTGCTTTTTATGAAGAACAGTGTCATCTCAAAAAATTCACAATCACAAATGAGTAATCAACAAAACGATCTCCTTGCGGTCTTCTTAAACAACTACTGTGTTAAAAGAGGTATTCCGGTCGAGGAAGTGTTCACCTACCTCTACGACCGCCTCAACTGCCGTCAACGCATTATGAGCGCCGACGAGTCGTCGAAGAAACCCACCAAGTGGGGCGTGGTCTATGAAGTGCTTATACCTTCGCGCAACGAGCATTTCTACTTCATGACAGACACGCAACGCGACCTCGCCTTCAACGCTCTTTCCGCTTCAAACCTTCAAGTCTACAAATCTGCCGAAACTATGAGCCATCACACCGACACCTTCTTCTGGGACAACCAAGTGGACGAACTCGTCAAAGTCGCCACGAACAGTTTCAATCTCAAACCGCTCGGCATGGCGGTGTAAAACAGAATTGCCATTGTGGTAAAAGAATCGGGCTCTTGGCTTTAACCAAGGGCCCGATTTCAAACCATGCAAACCAAACAATTCTCGCGAGTTATAGCCAACAGAGGGCGAAAGACGATGGAATCTCGTCGGAGGATTTGAGAACCGCCGAAAGACGGTCAGCCGACGATTCGGCGAGACCGCGATAATGCTCGGCGGTGGCGTTGTCGGCTGCGGAATATGCCATCGAGAGGGTCAGCATCGTGGTGGCATGTTCGAGGAGTCGGCGGACAACGCCTTGCTCGGCGGAAGTGACATCGGCAGGAAGATAGAGGGCGACTGTGAGCAACAGCGACTCGTCGTTGACAGTCACAGGTTGGGGGCCTTCGTTGTTGATTGAGGCGTCGCCGACATGCCGCATCAGGCGTAGGACGATTTCGGCGAAAGCGGCTTTCGCCACCATGCGGAGTGCCGACATCTTGTCGCTGGTGAGCAGCCCCTCGTCAGTCGGTTTGCCGATAGCGCGACGCAATGCCGAAAGCGCGAGGGCTTGGTTTACGATTGATTGTGCTGATAGGCTGAATGTGACTGGAGTTTTCATGGCGATTATTCTACTGAAATTGTTACTGAGGCTTTTGGCTTGTCGGAGAAGCGGATGGTGTCGGTGGACGTTGTGAGTTCGCCGCTGACGCCGAAACGACCGGTGAGGCAGCCCGAGAGCGAGATGAATACGATAGCGCCGAGAAGAACGATATTGATGGCGCGGACGGTTTTGTTTTCTTTTTTCATTTTCGTAATGGTTTTGATGGGTTAAAGATGAAAGTTGAAAGTTTAAAGATTAAAGGATTTTCGATTGCTCGATCGTTCGATTGCTCGAACGTTCGATATTAATTTCTCATTTTTCGAAAGAGAAGTTTTCTGATGATTTTGACGGCATAGGCTTCGGAGATGAAGAAGCGGGAGGCTTTGGTGGAGGCGAGGACGCGCGTCAGGGCATCGTCGTCGGTAAGCAGGCCACGCGAGGCCCGCTCGATGTGGTCGATATGGCCGACGATTTCGCGGATTTGCGCTTTCCGCATCGACGCGCCCTCGAACGATTCGGGATTGCGGCGGTAACGGCGCACCTCGCGGATGGCGTAGTCGTAAGTGAGATAGAAATGCGGCGCAGGCGAAGAGATTGACTGGCGCACGATGTCGGCGAGTCGGATTTTCCGACCCGCTGCCCTGTACTCGCCAATCACTCGGCGGGCACAGGCTTCAAGGTCGCGGTTTCGATTTTTTAGATATTCCATTGAGATAAAGTTGAAAGATGAAAGTTAATAGTTTAAAGATTTTCGATTGCTCGACTGGTCGAACAATCGACCGCTCGAAATTTTTGGTTTTATTACCATTTCGGTTGCAAAATTACAACACAATATGGGCGAAATGACTACCCATTACACTGAAATTAGTTTAACGGCCTTGTTGTCGCGGGCGGTGCGGAAGTTGTTGAAAGTCTCGAAAAGGTCGGCGAGAGCCACGACGGCGTTTTGCGTCTGCTGACGGTAGAGCGTGGCGGAGACACCGGCCTGAGCCTCCTTGCCTTGCAGGGCGTCGGTAACACCCGAGACATCTTCGAAGAGGCGCATTTCGAGGGCGAGGAGGTCGTAAGCGCCCACATCGTTGCCCTTCGTAACTACCTGCTGCGGCACGGGCATGCCGCGTTGCGGTTGATAGGCGATGACGCCGTTGTAGGTGGCCCACGAGTTGACCACATCTTCCCACGACTGGCCCGACGGCTTCTGGTCTTCGGGGAAGAGTAGCACGCCTTTAGCCGACGCCGCCATCACATGGTCGATGAGGGTAATCAGGCGGTTGACATAGCGTTGCTGGTCGATGACATCTTCCACGAAGGAATGCACTTCGCCGTCGGTAAGCGGATAGAACTTCGTGACGTAGGGATGGGTGTTGACGCCGAACGGGGCATCGCATTGATAGAGCAGGTCGCCGGCGGGGCTGACGAAGTGGCAACGCCAATGTTGAGCCACCTCCCATTTATAGACGATGCGTTCGTCGGCTTTACGGCCGCGGTTTTTTCGCTTAATCGAGGCCTCCTGATTGACAGGAACGGCGTAATATTCGCCCGAAAGAGGGTCGTGGCAGCGCAAGCGTTCGAAACCGTCGAGCGACCAAATTTCATAGACGCGGCATTTGCCGTCGGGGGCGTGGAAAAACGACTCGTCGTCGACGATTGAATTTCCGAATTCGCGGTTCATCGCCAAGTTGTCGGTGTTGGAGTAGATTTCACAAAGTCGGAGCGCCCGGCGGCGGTCGCCGTCGGAGAAACGTCGCAGCACTTCGGTGAGCGAGAGGTCGGAGAACGAACCTATGAGTTCGATATCGCCACCGCGCGGGTCGAGGGTGTTGTTTACGAAAAAGCGTGTGGGGTTGACGTTATCGACAACGATGCGTCGCGAAGCATTATCGAGCGAGATGTGCTGCACTGCCGTTCCGGAGATGAGAAATTCTTCGAGAAGGCGGCAATCGAGTTCATCGAGAGCGTTTTCGCGGTGGATTTCCGAGAGGTCGGGCGAAAGGTCGGCTGTGTGGAGGTCGGAGCGGAAACGGCCGACCACGCTTTTCACGAGGCGACGGATAAGGTTGTTGGTCAGCGGTTGCTTTCCGCAACGCATCGCCAACTCGAGTTCGCTGACCACGCCTCCGTCGGGGAGAGTGACGAGGTCGTCCCATTGGCGGCCGTAGGTGTAGCGTTTGTATCGTTCGCGGCGTTGGCGGAAGTCGGCGGCAGCCGACCAAGCGTCGTAGGCGCGGTGGAGAAGGTCGACAGCCACAGGGCTGTTAACCACGGGGAAGTCGGGAGATTTTTGGCGTGATTTCATGGCATAAATTCGTATTTGGGGATAAGGTCGAGAGCGCGGGAGTCGAACTGATAGGAGCCGTCGGCGTGCTCGACGATGGCGACGGCGCTTTCAACGATAGGAAAGGCGGCGAGCGACGGCATGGAATAGAGGCGCACGGTGCGGTCGGGCATCAAGATGGCGGCGGGGCGCTGCACACTGCCGCGGGTGTAGGGATTGAACTGCTCGGCATAGAGGTCGGGGTTGTCATCGACCGGCACGACGACGGCAGGCTGTTCCCAACCGCGGAGGGCTATCGAAATCAGACGTCGGCAACTGTCGGGGAGCGTGACTGCGGCGGAGAGGTCGGGGCTTGTGACGGCGGCGAGAGAAGAAGAGATGTCGGTGGTGACGAGCATTTCGACGGGAGCGGTGTCGAGCAGATTGGAATACCAAGCCGAAATTTCCTTCATCAGCAGGCTGTCGAGGTCGATGCCGTCGCGCCGCATGACCGCGTGGTCGGAGCGCAAAGGCTCGTAACCACGCAGCAGGCGCCAGTAGCCCAGCATTTGTTCGCTTGTCAGATACAGTTTCATCGTTGACTACAGAGATTGAGGATTAATCGTTGCCGTCAACTGCCACCACGCGGACGTGGGCGGAAGGATAGCGGAGCACGAGGCAACTTGCTTCGGTGACGACGACGGCGTCGGTGTTGCGCACGCCCGATTTCTTAAGGTCGAGGCGGTCGGCACGGAAAGGCACGTGGCAATACTTCTGGATGAAGTTGGGGTCGATGATAAAGCCGTCGTTATAGTGGTCGCACTGGTCGAAGATTTCGGAGTGGAGCACATAGAGGGTGCCGAATTTCGAGCGGAGTTCGTCGAAGTCGATGCCCCAATGCGTCACCTTGTCGCCCGAAGAAATCACCTTCGTGTAGTCGATTTTATTGAGGGCTTCGATGAGTCCTGTGCCGCCGATGAGGATTTTACGCGACGAGCCGGCATTGCCCGTGAAGGCGGCCTTGGTCATTTCGACGATGTTGTCCTGAGTGAGTTCGCCGAGGTTGTAGTTGTAAGTGCGGTCGGTTTGGTCCCAGATGCCGCCGGTGAGGAAGACTTCGCTCTTTTTGCGGGTGTCGGTGATGCGGGCCTTTTTGCCGAAGAGGAAGTTTTTCTCCATGCCGAGACGCATGTCGATGATGGCTGCCTCTTCCTGGTCGGAGAAGCCCCACCCCACTTCCTTGTTGGCGATTTTCTGGAAAGTCGACTGTTCGACCTGAGTTTTAAAGACTTGGCAATAATTTTGTCGCTTGACGGGCAAGGCTTCGAATTGGGCGGTCTGCACGTCGAGTTCGGCGGCGGCTCGACCCATACGGACGAGTTTGGTGCCTTCGGGCATCGACGGAACGACGGTCTTGTTAAGTCCTGCGGTGTAGTAGCCGTTGACGGCAACGACGTTGATGGTATCGTCATCGTCGTTGCGGCTGACGACGTAAAGGACGAGCGAGCCGCAGGGGCGGTTTTCATCGTCGTAGCCGGAGATGGAGGGAACGAGAATGGTTTCCGAAGGCTCGAAAATCTGCGGGTCGTTGACGATAAGCGACGCCACGGGGCGAGTGCCGCTGCCGGAAGTGCTTTGGGTGTACTCTTCGGCGAGGGTGCTTTCAGTGGGTTTGGTATCGACGGAGTAGTAATCGACAATCATACTTCCGCAGGAGCGGGCACCGCCCCAGCGCGAGAGTTGGTCGATAGGGGTAGCCATCGGGCGGATTTTGACGATACGTTCGTCGATTTCGTTGCGGAGCAGCGTGGGCGAGCCTTGGCGAGTGAGTTCGGTGGTCAACGGTTCGCCGACGACATGGCTGCCGCCCGATGTTCCAGCGATAAGGGCGAAAGCGAGCGAGGAGGAAGTGCCGTGTTCGCCGAGGCCTACGATGACGCAGATTGCGGCGATAACGAGGATGAGGAGGATTCCATAGTCGGAGGTGAAAAATTCACCTACAAGATTCATTACTTTTTGAAGTTTTTCTTTGATTTTTTCCATGATAAAATGATTTTTTTGATTGATAGATAAGATAAAATTGATAGATGTGATAGATTTGATAGGGGAAAAGGCGTTTTTCACGCTTGTGATTTTAAGAATTAGACCAGGCGTTGCGGCGGGAGCCTGTGAGGAATTGCGATGAGTAGTCGCTGACCTGACTGTCATCGTTGTCGGGAGAGGATGCGGGAGCACGCATTTCGAGGGAGATACGTTCGTTGCGGCCGCGAAGATAGCCGCGCTGTTCGGCTTCCGCAATGAGGGCGTCGGTATCGACCGCTTCGGCGGGCGGCATGAAGTGGGCCTTGAAGGCATCGTCGGCAGGGGTGCCGGCGAGGAGGTCGATGATGTAGTGACCGACGCGAGGGTCGAGGGAAGCGATTCGCAACACTTCGCCGAGTGTCGGCAAGTTCTCGGCTTCAGTGTCGTTAATCGTTCCGTTTTCGGGAGTTTCCACGGCGTTGTCGGTTGCGGGCGACTCTGCCGGGGTTTCGGTTGTTGCCGCCATAGTCGGTTCTTGACTGGGCGGCATCGGGGATTGGGTGTTGTTTTCGTTTTCTTTCATTGTTTTGATAAAGGGTTTTGATTGGTTAGTTAATTGTTGTTGTGAAACGGTGCATCATCCATTTCGACTGCAAAGTTACAACCGCCGGAAGCCGAATTTCTGCGAAAATGTCCAAAAGAGGAAAATTTTTTTAAATCTCTAAGGAGTTTGTGGAGTTTTAGAAGTTAAAGGGGGCAGCCTGCGGCTGGAAATTAAACAAATTATCACATTGGGCAATTATCAAAATATATCATAAACCACAAATTAAATTCTTTTTAATTTAGAAAGTTTTTCGTAACTTTGTGTGCTTAATCGTGTTAACACCCTTTATATATCAAAATATACCATCATCATTATGAGCACAATTGATTGTAACTGTAAATGGCATTTTGCAAAACAATATAAAGCCAGCCAAGATGTTGGACCCAATAATGCCGCAGTCCAATTCTTTACCGAGACACCATATCCATCATTAATCATATAGCTATATAACAGCAGCTTTGCTCCTGTGAACAAATTATCAACAATTTTAATCTCCACTTATATGGTTGATTTTTTTTATCCAAATCAAGAGTTGACACTTCCCGAATTGGCTGGCCATTTAGGCATTGGCTCAGGCAAGTTCATCGTTGCCCAACGATTCGACGGTGGGATGGGAACGTGCTATCGTATTGTTGATGCCCAAGGGACATCCTATGCTCTCAAAGTAATTCATTCGGACTTGCTCTTGAATGAAAAATCAATCTATCGTTATAATGAGGAACTGAAGCTTTGGCTGACATTTTCTGCTTGCGATGGAGTGGCAGAAGCAAAAAGCATTATCAAGATAAACGATATACCATGTATTGTCTCTTCATGGATGGAGAAAGGCGATATGAGTGCTCTCATAACGGACATGAATCCCAAGACATTCTACACCTCCATGGATAGAATTATCGCGACATTAAAGTGGGTGTACGAAAACTATAAAGTTATACACAGAGACCTAAAGCCTGGCAATATATTGATTGACAAGGACAACAAGACATATGTGGCAGACTGGGGACTTGCTAAGCTTATTTCAGCCAGTGAACAAGGAAAGAAGAATGATTCAAAGGAATTAGCAGGCATAAACCCATATCTGACACAACAGGGCACCTTTGTGGGCACTGTTCTGTATGCTTCCCCAGAACAATTACTTGGATTGCCAAATATTGATTTTAGGTCTGACATATACAGCCTTGGTTGTATCATGTACCAATGGGAAACTGGGAATCCGCCATTTGTTGCCAAAACAATTCAAGAAATAGCTTCAGGCCACCTCTATACAAAGCCCACAAAAATTGGAGGATTCTTCAAAAGCACGAATTTCAAAGCAGAGAGGATCATCATGAAATGCCTTGAAAAGAAACCAGAAAACCGATATCAGTCATATAGCGAACTACTTACAGACTTCCACAAGTTGGCAGAGAGAACGATACCCAATTATGTCCCTTACAAGGTTAGGGAAAGATATATTTCTGTCAACATTGGGCATGATGAGTTTGTGAAGAAATTAAAGAACAATGAGATTGGCATACTTGGAAAGAACGGTTATGGACTTCTGGAACAGGATGATGTTATGCCATACATCCGGGAAGCTATGTCTTTATCTAGTATTGGAGAACACAAAAAGGCCATAGACATTTATAAGAGGTTGTATATTAAGGAAATGGTTGAGAAATTTCCCGACTTTGGATTCAATCAGCTAATTACCGTAAATCTCGCCAATGAACTTAACAACATCAGAGATAGTAAGCAAGCCCTAAGTGTTATCCAATCAATATCACGTGCAAAATTTAAGCCAAGTGAATATTATGTGAACCTATCAAACATATACATTTCGCTATTAGTTTTTACACAATGTGTATCAGTTTGTGAAGAAGGGTTAAAGACATACCC
>JAFZPB010000228.1 GCA_017552595.1 Muribaculaceae bacterium | reverse complement strand
AGAGTTGACTCGGTTAAACATATTCCTTAGTTAGGTTGACTGTTTCCTGAGTTATTCCTGTTATGGGTTGACTGAAGGCCGTAGGCCGAAAGGAAACCCATAACAGGTTGCAAAGGTAAACCTTTTTCAGGAATTTCCAACAACATTCTCATTTTTCTTTATTGCGGTTTCCCGGAAGCTGTGCCATTTTTTTGGGATTTCCCCTCTGAGCGTAGCGGCTTGCGCGGGTGTCAACATGTCGACGCTCATATGCGGTCTGCGGTTGTTGTAGAAGTCCACGGCGTCGCGCATGGCGGCCCTGACGTCGGCAAGCGAGTGGAAACGGCGGCCTTTCAGCAGCTCGTTCTTGATGGTGGAGTTGACGCGTTCGGCGTATGCGTTCTCCTTTGGGTCCCCGCTCTCGGTCATGCTTATGCGGATGCCGTTGTCCGAAAGGGTCTTGGTGTATCTCTTGCAGGCGTATTGGATGCCGCGGTCGCTGTGGTGGATCGGTCGCTCGCCTCCGCCTTCGAGCCGCGTCAGGGCCATCTCGAGGGCCATCAGGGGATAATGCGCGTCTAGCGTAAGGCCTACGGCCCATCCGACTATCTCGTGGCTGTAGGCGTCGGTGATTAGCGAAAGGTAGCAGAAACGCCGGTCGTCGTCGCCGACAAACAGGGGTATGTAGGTGATGTCGCTGGTCCACAGTTGGTTCACGCGTTCGGGGATGAGTTCACGCACCATGTTCGGATAAAGCGGGAGGCCGTGATTGGAGTCGGTGGTGCGGACGCGACGGGGCTTGTTGCGGACTTTTAGCCCATAACGGGCCATAAGGTCCTCGAACTTGTCGCGGCCGAGTCTGGCCTCCGCGGGAAACTCCGTCCGGTACATCCGCCAAAGCTTCCTTATGCCGATACCAGGGTCAAGACGGCGTATTCCCAACGCGAACTCGACCGCGAACGCCTCGAGCGCCGCCGTCCGTCCGTGTCGCTCCACACTGTACTTGTAGTAGCTCTGCTTGCTTATGCCAAGCGCCCTGCAGAGGGCGGCGATGCCGTATCCACCGCCGGCCTCCGCATGCAGAGCATCTATCGCTTGGCGCCAGCTTTTTTTCTTATCTCAATGTCGAATTTCCGCTCGGCCACGTTTATTATCTCGTCCAGGACCTCGGCCCTGAGCGTCTGGTGGTCAAGCTCTCTGCGGGTAGCCCTCAACTCCGCCTTCAGCGAGGCGACTTCTTCCAGAAGACGCTGCTCCCGGGTCATTTGTTTGCCGTTGTCGGTCTTTTCTTTTGCCATTGATTCTAGTAATTTTTGACTTTTTTCGATTTCAGGGTCAAAATTACGCAAAATTCTCGCAACAGACGACTTGCTTACGCCTGTTTCTTCTCCAATTTCTCGGTAGCTGTAGCCTTTGTTGCGCATTCGCACCATTTGTAACTCTAGCCTTTCTTGAATCGTTTCTTTCATAAAAATTTTTTTCTTTTTATGAGTCAACTTTTTTCAGGCAAAGACATTATGAGTGGCGGAAGCGGGGCGAAAGATTGTTGTCGCGTGGAGATATGGTCGAAATTTTTGGAAAATTCGGGCAAATACTCTACCTTTGCAGAAATAATGTGTTGATAATAACAAATTAAAATAATTGTAATATGAAGAAATTTTACATCTTTCTCGTCTCGTCGCTCTTCGTGCTGACGGCTTTCGCACAGTCGAAACTTGACCAAGAGGGACGTCGCATCCTTGCGGAGCGCAAAATTGAGCGCGCACTTTTGGAAAAGGGAAAAATCAAAAAACTGTCGTTTTCGGCCGATGATAAAATTTTGTCAATGGTTAGGTTCGACGATGAAAAAGCCCTTGGCGAATTAGTTGAAAAAGGCGCTGAAATCGTCAACCGTATTGGCGATATGGCTATTTTGCGTGTTCGTGTTGACGATATGCTTGATTTGTCGGAAACCAAGGGCGTTATCGGCATGGGTACATCAAAACTTGCTGAAATTTCTAATGTCGCAGCCCGTGCGGTTTCTCAGGTTGATGCCGTTCATCAGGGCTCCGGGATTGACCAAGCCTATGATGGGACAGGAGTGGTCGTTGGTATGATGGATACGGGTATGGACCCAAACCACTTGGCATTCCTTGATGCCGAAGGCGTTTCGCGTGTGAGGGGATTCAGCCTTATCACCGGCTCGAGCGGCAACAAAGTGTCTACTACAGACCCTGATGAGATTGCCGATATCACGACAGAAAAAGAGGGCGCTTCCCACGGTACACACGTCACAGGCATTCTTGCCGGCGGGTATGATGATGAAAACAACCACTTCTACGGAGTCGCGCCCAAGGCGGATATATACATGTCGTGTGGTGATACATACGATTATAATATCTTACTTGGTGTACAAGATGTTTGCAAATATGGTTACGACAATGGCAAACCCTCTGTTGTGAATATCTCGCTTGGAAGCAATATCGGTTCGCATGATGCAAATGATTATTGTCCGAGGTATCTCGACCTAATATCTGAGTCATACAATTCGATTATTTGTGTATCGGCTGGCAATGAGGGCAGTATAGACTGCGCGATAACCCACAACTTCACCGAAGAACAACCTGTAGTAAAGACAATATACAATAACGATGCAGGTGACGGAATCAACATGATTGGACAAATTGATTTATGGTCGAAAGACGATTCTGCTTTCAGCACCACATTTGTGATTGTTGATTCCGATGGCGAAATCATTTTCCAATTGCCTAAGGTTGAAGGTCCTATTGATAATACCATTTGGTTCGCGTCGTCGAATTATGCCGAAAGCATTCAATCGAGTTATCCTTACGACATCGTAGTAACAAGCGATGAATTCGACAACTTATATAGTGGCTATGGATACATCGGTGCTGATATTCCCGAAAATGAAAATCGTTTTAATGCCTATGTTTATTTGAATTTACAAGGCAATGCAGCGGCATCGGATTGTCGCCCTGCTTTTATTATTGAGGGTAATGCCGGTCAGACTGTTTATGGTTACACGAATCCCAAGCGCGGCTATTTTACCTCGTGCGGTATTGAAGGCTTTATCGATGGAAGTGACAACGGTTCTATTAATGTCCTTGCTTGTGGCAAAAAGACAGTTTCAGTCGGTTCTTATTGTTCTAAAAGAGACTTTATAGGCCTTGATGGAAATGAATATTCTTATGGTTTCACTGACAACGGGATAGTTTATTATTCAAGTTATGGAGAAATTGCCGATGGTCGTCTGTTGCCTACAATCGTAGCACCAGGTAGCGCAATCAATTCGGCATATTCATCATATTATGTGCCTTATATGGGCTCCTCTAAAGATGTCTTATGTACGGCAAAAACCAATTATAAAGGTCAAGATTACTACTGGGGAATCATGAATGGAACTTCAATGGCATCTCCTCACGCTGCCGGCATCATGGCTCTTTGGAAACAGGCCTATCCGGATCTTACTCCAGAAGATGCAATCGAGATTGCCCAAGCCACGGCCACTCACGACTCCTTCACTGAAGACGCCGGTCTTCAGGCTGGTGGCGGTAAAATCAACGCCCTTTTGGGAATTAAATCCGTAATTGAACTTCGTGACGGTGTGGAAGGCATTATTGCCGACAAAAACGACCATGTAATCATGTCGAATGTCAGTCGTGGGGAATTTGATATCGCCGTTGCGGGTGAAAACAAAATCGACGTCAAGGTTTATAACCTCGCGGGACAACTCGTCTCGTCGACTCCGTCGATTGACGGAAAGGCCCATGTGGTTGTTCCGGCATATTCCGGAGTGTTCGTCGTTTCGGTCAATGGTCAAAAAGCCGTCTATAACCGCAAGGTTGTAATCAAATAATCTTTGACAATCGTCAATCCAACAAAGTCGGGCAGAGAAATATTCTTTGTCCGACTTTCTTTTAATAACGACATTATAGCGAATTGACAAAAAATTCGTATATTTGCAGAAAGAATTAAAAAAAGCCCTCTCATGAGAAAATTCTACTCGCTTATCATTGCTGTGGCCGTTGCTTTGTCGTTTGATGCTTCGGCGGAATTGACGCTTGCCGGTCGTGCGGCATTTAATCGTCAACACAGGTCGTCGTCAAGTTTGGTCATTGACCGTTCAAGTCGTCAAATTAAAGAAGTTCCCAACCAGTCGAAAATCCTTGCAACTATCGAAGTGGCTTCGGAAGACGCAATAGATGCTCTTAAGGCTTATGGCTGTGAAATACGTTCGGAATCCGACGGCTATGTAATCGCCCTCGTTCCCGCCGACCTTATCGAAGATGTGGCGGCGCTTGACGGAATCGAACGAGTAAGTCCTGCACGCAGACTATATAAGAAACTCGACACGGCTCGTTCGGTAACGGGGGTGACATCCCTTCACAGCGGTTCGGGAATCAAGCAAGCCTACGACGGAACCGGCGTTGTGGTCGGCCTTATGGACTTCGGAGTCGAGCCTAATCATATCGCTTTCCGCGACGCTTCGGGAAATGCAAGTCGTGTGAAGGGTATAACCTATTTTATCGGTAATCCTGAATATCCTTCGGGAAATCCTCAAGAAGGCGTGCCGGCTTATCAAAAGAATGTCTATTCCACAGCCGGACAGATGACGGAATTCACCACCGACAACGAAGCCGATTCACATGGCACGTTCGCACTCGGTGTTCTTGCCGGCGGTTATTCGGGCAATTCATTCTATGGAGTGGCTAAGAATTCAGACATCTATGTGGCTTGCGGTTCGACGTACGACGCAAATATTCTTGAAGGGGCAGAGGACATCGCCAAGTACGCGAAGCGAGTGGGCAAACCATGTGTGATTAATTTGTCGCTGGGCTCAAATCTCGGTCCGCATGATGGTACGGACACTTTCGGTAAAGGCCTTGCGAAAATCGTAAAAAACTACAATGCGACGATTTGCGTTGCCGCCGGTAATGAGGGTTCCGACCAAATGTCGATTATTAAATCTTTTGTCACTAATGCCAATTCATTTAAGACGATGGTAATGGATAACGAGTTTGTGGGGGCAAAAGGCAACTGCATCTCAGGCGGTATCGATATCTGGAGCAATTCTCAGCAGCCGTTTACTGTTCAACTCGGCATTTACGACATTCGCACGAATAGAATGGTCTATACGATGCCATCTATAGCGACCTCGACTTACGGAGTGTTCAAGTATGTATCGGCTTCCGCTTATGCTCAAGAAGGCGACTACACACCAACGATTATGAATACGGCTTATCCTGACGGCTATTTCGGAGTGGCCACCCAAGTCGACCCGGCGAGCAAGCGCTACCAAGCGCATATCGATTTGTCGGCTTTCAATGTCAACAATTATAAAAACAATGTGGCAAACTATTACCGCATTTCCATTAGCATCACTGGTTATAATGGCCAAACGGTTTATTGCTATTCCGACGATTACTCCATCTATCTTTCATCAGAAGGCGTGACAGGATACATCTCAGGCAATCCCGACGGCTCCATTTCCAACGAATCATGTGCTAACGGCGTGATTTCAGTAGGCTCGTGGGATTCTCGCAACACTTACACAGATATGGCAGGACGTAACTGGGATTTCCAAGAATCTCATTTGGGCTCGATTTCGGCCTATTCAAGTTACGGCGCAAAAGTCGGCGGTGACCAATTGCCACATGTCGTGGCTCCAGGCAACATCCTTATTGCCCCTGCGAACAAATACAGAATAAATTCGCTTATTGACCTCGGTGTGATTTCCGACGTGAACAAATTGCCGGCAAAGACATCTACCGAATATTGGGATGTGGCATCCGGCACATCAGTGGCTTCGCCAATGGTTGCAGGTATTGCCGCTTTATGGTTGCAGGCAAATCCGAATCTTACGCCTGCCGACGTGCTTACGATTATTAAGACGACGTCGAAAAAAGACGCTTACACAAATGCCGAACCATTGCGTGCCGGCGCTGGCAAAATCGACGCCCTGCTTGGCGTTAAGAAGGCCATCGAAATGGGTGGCGTTGAGGAAGTCATCGCCAATGGTAAACCGACAATCATTGTCGAAAATGACGCGTCGGGCAGAATCCGTGTCGTTGCCGCCGGCGAAGATGAAATCGACGTAAAGGTTTTCAACGGGTTGGGCCAACTCGTAGCATCCACGAAGGGTACTGCAGGGGAAGCGACGCTCGATGTCGCAGGCCAAGGCATCTATTTTACTGCCGTCAGCGGTGCGAAATCCGCGACAGTGGCAAAAGTCATAGTCCGCTAATACGGCAAAACTAACATTTATCCGCCTTCCCTAACGACGTGGAAATCGCAGTAGGGGAGGCGGATTTTTTATGTCATATGGCATATTTGGGGATATTCTTTGTAAAGTCTAAACAGAAACGCAACGATTTGTCGTCCGGTGTGGGATAAAAAGATGAAAAACACACCGGGGGAGCGCCAAGCGGCAAGGGGGCGAGCAGCCCCCGACGAGCGTTCAGGGCAAAATGCGACACGAAAAAAGGAGACCGAAGTCTCCCGACAATTAATTAATTTTGT
>JAFZPB010000227.1 GCA_017552595.1 Muribaculaceae bacterium | reverse complement strand
TAGACGACATATACCTTTTGACGCAAAATTTTGCAAAAACAAATGCAATACATAAAAAATCCGCGGGGGGAATTGCCTCGCGGACTTTTAGGTTGAATTTTTATGGTGGATATAACGAAGTGCGTTACTTGACTTCTTCGAAGTCGACGTCGGTCACATCGTCTTTGCCGCCGTTATTGGCTCCGGGTTGAGGGCCTTGCGGACCTGCCTGTGCACCGGCTTGAGCCTGTTGTTGGGCGTTGAGAATGTCCTGCTGTGCTGCGCCGAAAGTCTCTTGGATTTCCTTGACGGCAGCGTCGATAGCGGCGACATCTTGTGCCTTGTGGGCATCACGGAGTTTTTGAAGTGCTCCTTCGATAGCGCTGCGCTTGTCCGACGGGAGTTTGTCACCGAAATCTTTGAGTTGCTTTTCGGTCTGGAAGATGATAGCGTCGGCTTCGTTGATTTTATCGACACGCTCTTTCTCCTTTGCGTCGGCGGCTGCGTTGGCTTCGGCTTCGGCCTTCATGCGGTTGATTTCCTCTTCGGAGAGGCCCGACGATGCTTCGATACGAATTGATTGCTCTTTGCCTGTGGCTTTATCCTTAGCGGAGACGTTGAGGATACCGTTGGCGTCGATTTCGAATGTGACTTCAATCTGCGGTACACCACGGGGTGCGGGAGCGATGCCGTCGAGGTGGAACACGCCGAGCGTCTTGCAGTCCTTTGCCATGGGGCGTTCGCCTTGAAGCACGTGGACTTCTACACCGGGCTGGTTGTCGGTAGCCGTCGAGAACACTTGGCTCTTGCGTGTCGGGATTGTGGTGTTGGCGTCGATAAGTTTGGTCATCACGCCGCCGAGGGTTTCGATACCGACCGAAAGAGGCACAACGTCGAGAAGGACAACGTCTTTGACATCTCCCGAAAGCACACCGCCTTGGATGGCTGCACCCACTGCAACGACTTCGTCAGGGTTAACGCCCTTCGAGGGAACTTTGCCGAAGAATTTCTCTACCACCTGTTGGATGGCGGGGATACGGGTCGAACCGCCCACGAGAATGACTTCGTCGATGTCGCTTGCCGAGAAACCTGCATCGGAGAGGGCTTGGCGGCAGGGAGCGATAGTAGCCTGAATGAGGCTGTCGGAGAGTTGCTCGAATTTAGCGCGTGTAAGAGTTTTCACCAAGTGTTTTGGAATACCGTTGACCGGCATGATATACGGGAGGTTGATTTCCGTAGAGGTCGAACTTGAGAGTTCGATTTTTGCCTTTTCAGCGGCTTCTTTCAAACGTTGGAGAGCCATCGGGTCTTGACGAAGGTCGAGGCCTTCATCTTTGAGGAATTCCTCAGCGAGCCAGTCGATGATAACGTGGTCGAAGTCATCACCGCCGAGGTGGGTATCGCCGTTGGTGGATTTCACTTCGACGACGCCGTCGCCAAGTTCGAGGATAGAAATATCGAATGTACCGCCACCGAGGTCGAACACTGCGATTTTGCGGTCCTTGTCGGATTTGTCGAGGCCATAAGCGAGAGCGGCTGCCGTCGGTTCGTTGACGATACGGCGGACGGTAAGGCCTGCGATTTCACCGGCTTCCTTCGTGGCTTGACGTTGCGAGTCGTTGAAGTATGCGGGAACGGTGATAACGGCTTCTGTTACAGTCTGTCCGAGATAGTCTTCGGCGGTTTTCTTCATTTTCTGAAGAATCATAGCCGAGATTTCCTGCGGAGTGTATTCGCGGTCGTTGATTTTGACACGCGGAGTGTCGTTTGCGCCACGTTCTACCTTGTAGGGCACGCGTTCGATTTCCTTAGAAAGGTGTTCGTAGCGTTCGCCCATGAAGCGTTTGATAGAGTAAATGGTGTTTTCAGGATTGGTGATGGCTTGACGTTTGGCGGGGTCGCCCACTTTGCGTTCGCCGTCTTTCATGAAAGCAACGATAGAAGGAGTAGTGTTACGTCCTTCGCTGTTAGGGATAACGACAGGGTCGTTACCTTCGAGAACTGCCACACATGAGTTGGTGGTTCCTAAATCGATTCCAATAATTTTTGCCATAGTTGTATTCTTTTTTTGTTATTATTTCAAAATTTTGTGCCGCGCATGATGCGACATCCATTATTGAGCAAATGCCGTGCCAATTTCATAAATATTTTCCGCTTTCTTTTTTCAATGAGTTTCGAGAGTGAATTCTTGGCTTATTGGCGCAAATTGCCTAAATTTGCGGATACGTTAGTGGCTGTCACGCCACATCATTCTCAACAACAGACAAATAATCAATAATAAACAATATGAACAAGTTATTCTTAACCCTACTCGCAGCGGCATGTATCGCTCCTGCCGCTTTTGCCGACGACGAAAAGCCGAAAGAGAAAGCCGATTCGGCAAAATTCGAATTCACCGATGTCAAAACGATAAAAACGACGTCGGTCAAGGACCAAAACAAAACTGGCACATGCTGGTGCTTCGCCGGCACGGCATTCTATGAAAACGAAATATGGAAAGCCTCAGGCGACTCGCTCGACATCTCGGAAATGTTCACCGTCCGCCAATGCTATCTCGACAAAGCCAAACGCTATGCGCGTATGCAAGGCTCCACTAACTTCGCCCAAGGCGGCTCTGTTCTCGACGTCCCCTACGTTTGGGACAACTACGGTGCCGTTCCCGAAGAGGTCTATGCCGGTTTGAACTACGGCGAAAAGAAACACGACCACCAAGAAATGGCAGGCGTGCTCCGTAGTTTTATGAATTCCATCAGCAATTCGCGAAAACTTTCTTCCGCTTGGCTCACCGCCTTCGAGGGAATTCTTGACGCATACTTCGGAAAAGTGCCTGAAAAATTCGATTACAAGGGCAAAACCTACACGCCGAAGTCCTATGCGAAATCGCTCGGACTCTCAACCGACGATTATATCGCCGTGACTTCGTGGACACATCACCCGTTCTACAGCCCGTTTATTCTCGAAATTCCCGACAACTGGGTGTGGGGCGAATATCAAAACGTCACCATCGATGAACTCAAGGCTATTGCCGACAACGCTATCGAAAACGGCTATTCATTTGTTTGGGCTGCCGATGTGAGCGAACCGGGCTGGAAGTGGAAAGAAGGTTTCGCCGTGATGCCGAAAGAGAAGACCGAAGCCGACCTTGAAGGCACGGAACTCGCCCGCTGGGTAAAACTAACCGACAAAGAACGTGAAAAAGAAAAATATTCGTTCAATTATCCCATCGAGGAAATCGAAGTCACCCAAGAACAACGCCAAAAATGGTTCGACTCAATGGAAACTACCGACGACCACGGTATGGTAATCATGGGCATCGCAAAAGACCAAGACGGCAAACTCTACTACAAGGTCAAAAACTCTTGGGACTCCAACCAAATTTATGACGGCTACATCTATGTCAGCGAGCCCTACTTCCGCGCCAAGACCATCAGCATCTACGTCAACAAAAAGGCCATTCCGAAGGACATCGCCAAGAAATTCAAATAATTGTCTATGACATATTAAAATGAAAGCGGGCCAATAGGTCCGCTTTCGTTTTGTTTGCCGTCGGATAAATCACTTGTACTTCATCCAGCGGACGATTTCTTTTATCGTGGGCTTTTTGCCGTACATGAAGATGCCCACGCGGTAGATTTTCGCAGCCATCCATATCATCACAAGGATAGAAACAAACAGCACGACCAACGAGACGATGATTTCCCATGCTGGCACATTGTAGGCCACACGGCTCATCATCACCATTGGCGAGGTGAACGGAATCATCGACGACCAGAAGGCAAGGCTGCCGTTGGGGTCGTTGGCTATCGACATCGAAATAATCAATCCGGCGATTATGGGGAACATCGCGATTCCGGTGAACTGCGAAGCGTCCTGCACATTATCCACAGCCGAACCGATGGCCACGAATATTGCGGCATAGAACAGGAATCCGCC
>JAFZPB010000226.1 GCA_017552595.1 Muribaculaceae bacterium | reverse complement strand
TACGCACCGCCAGTTCGTGTCGCGAACCGTGTAGCCCTTCTTCCTCAGGTAGTTCGCCGCCACCTCCTCGCCCCATTTTCCGATGTCGTTATGTTGTGCCATTTTTTTCCTTGTTTTCCATCAAAAGTTCTTCTGCCAAATACTCGTCGCTTCGACAGTGCATATCGGCCACACCCTCACTGATGAGTTTGTAGGTGTCGGAATCGTAGAAAAACGACAGAGCATCCTCAAGCGACATACCCGATTCTTGGGCAAAGATTGCGACAATCCTTGCATATTTCATTTGTAATATAGTCTTGTTTGCTTCCATCGTCATATTTTTTTTGCTTTGATGAAATGAAGATGGCGGTCGAGCATCTCATTGTTCAGAATGCAGAGTTGGTGATTGGGCTCTTCGTATTTCAAGCGTCCGAGTGCTTCCTCTTTCGTGATAACTCCTGCGAAATAAAGATCTACGGTGTTGAAAACCTTGTCGTTGGCAACGCCGCCCGAAACGGCATCGTACGTTTGTTCTGGCTTCAAACCCTTTCGACAAATTGCCACGTAGTCGAGCCATTCCTCATCATAACTCGGAAACGACTTCATGGTGAAATCTGGCGTGTCGTCGTCCAATTCGTACTCGTTGATGAACGCCTCCTTGCCCCTTCGCGTGAATCGTTCCGCGTAGCGAACAGCCTGCTCCCGAACCGTCGTCATATAAAAACCTCGACCGAAGTCCAATTTGTCGCGAGAATGTGACACATCAGGCTTTTCTACACAGGAAGTTGATGCGTGATATAGTTTCATGCCCAAGCCCCCCTTTCTTTCAAAACTTCGGTCAGTTCTTCAACCAAATAGTCCTTGCTGAATGTGTGCAGCACGTCGTAGCAAGGCAGAATATAGTCGGCAAGCACTCCCGACGAGCGCAAAGTTCCATAAACCTGCGATGCGCTCTTGCCAGCGGCATCCGACAGACTGCCCACGCAGAAAGTGATAAAATCTAAATGCTCTGTTCTCATATTTTTTTGATTTGAGTGCAAATATACAATATTTATTTTTAAATACAAACGGAAACGGGAAAAATATTGTTTTTGTTCGCCGAAATGTTAAAAAACATTATAATCGAAAACTTTTTTGCAAAATAATTTGGTTTATAAAATAAACTTATTTACCTTTGCGGCGTGATTCGAACACAAATGGCTGCGACCGAGCCTTCTGCAGGGGTGAGGACAAGGCCGAAAACAATGGAAAATGAATTTCAAACAATTTAAAAAACAACGAAAAAAATGGAAGAAAACAAGAATTTGACTGCTGAGCGCAGTCTGGAAATTATTCGTGAGTCAATCGAGCGCAGCCAGCGCACGATTACGAAAAATTCATCTTGGTCGATGATGTGGTGGGGAATGCTCGTCGTGGTTTTTTCCCTGCTGACAGCCTTTTTGTGGAAAAATTACGGCGGACCTGTCTGGAATTTCCTCTGGGCAGCGATGTGGGTCATCGGCTATGTCGGGGAATGGGTTATCGAGAGATACAAAGACCCCGTACCAACGACTTTCGTCAGTAAGACGATAGGTTATGTATGGAGTACGTTTGGCATTTTTGTCGGTTCCGTCAGTCTGATTCTCGGATTGATTGGCGGTGGCATCTTGTCGTGGGAACTGATTATGCCCAACGTATTTATTTTTGGTGGTATCACGAGCATCATCTGTCTATGTTTCGGAATTGCAACAACCATCACGGGTGCCGTCGTCAAAAATCGCGTCATTCAGATTTGCGGACTTGTCGCAGGTCTTGGTGGTTTTTTCGGTGCGCTGCATTACCCCGACCATCGGCAACTTTTCGTGATGGCTGCGGTTGGTGTCGTCGGGCTTGTCGTCCCCGGACTTATCATTCGCGTACAGAATCAAAAATAAGGAGGATGGCGTTATGTTCCCGAATTTAGACCCACTGCTACACTCCGAACTGCGTTTGGCGGTGATGTCGCTGCTGATGAGTGCGGACGAGGCCGAGTTCCCCTATATCAAGGAGCAGACGGGCGCAACGGCAGGCAATCTGAGCGTGCAGATTGAAAAACTCTCGACGGCAGGCTACATCGAGGTGGAAAAGACATTCAAGGGCAAGAAACCGTGTACGATTTGCCGCGTCACGCCGACGGGCCTCAAGGCCTTCGAAAACTACGTGAAAACGCTGAAAAATTATCTCGAAGTCGGTAAAAAATAGTGTTTTATGACAGCAGAAGAACAACTTAAAACAGACGAGCGGCTGATGCGAAGGGCATTGGCTGAGGCCGAGGCCGCACGACAGCAGGGCGAAATCCCGATTGGGGCGGTGATTGCCTGTCAGGGGCGCATCATC
>JAFZPB010000015.1 GCA_017552595.1 Muribaculaceae bacterium | reverse complement strand
TACTTCAACATGCAGGGCGTTAACGCACGCCACATGGGTGCCGAACTCAACTTCACATGGCGTCCGGCTACAGTGTTCGAACTTCAAGGTATGCTTTCTCTCGGCGACTGGATTTGGGATTCAAACGCCGTCGGTTACTTCTACAACCAAAACGGCCAACCCCTTGCCGACCTTCGCGGTAACATCGCATCGGGCGTTCTCGCCGATGACCATGCCCACGCCACTCTCAATCAGAAAGGCGTGAAAGTGGGCGGTTCGGCACAAACCACCGGCTCTCTTGGCGTTGTGGTTTATCCCTTCCGCGGCCTTCGCCTCGGAGCCGACTGGACATTCAACGCCCGCAACTATTCCGACTACACCGTTTCGTCGAGTTCTTACACCGCAGGCGCTGAAATCGACGTGGCTCAGCCTTGGCAAATTCCTTGGGGCAACCAACTCGACCTCTCGGCATCCTACCGCTTCAAAATTGGCAATGTTTTCGCAACCATCTACGGCAACGTCAACAACCTCTTTAACTACAACTACGTGATGGACGCCTACACTTCGACAAGCGAAGAAGGCCGTTGGGACAACGCTTACCGCGTGTTCTACTCCTTCGGTCGCACCTACTCAATCAGAATGAAACTTTCCTTCTAAACACGACGCCGTTATGAAAAAATATATCAAAAATTCAATCATCATCGCATCTTGCGCACTCGTTTTCTCCGCTTGCGATGACAACGCATGGAACGACAAACTCGACGGTTTCGAAGAAAACGGCTACACCGATGTGAAAACCATCGAATACACTCTTACCGACGCCGACTATTCCGCAATAGCATCTAATTCGGTCAATCAGGCCCTCGCAGGAGAGGACAAAGCGGCCGCCCTCAAGGCTGTCGGCACAAACAAGTACTTCTCGCCCGAAATCACCGCCCGCGAATATGTCCCCGCTTTCCTCGACAGCAACAAGTTCCCGTATTTCACCCTCGACAACGGCTCGGCTGTAAAACTTACATATAAGACATCGGCCGATATGCCTGAGGAAATTGCACAAATCGCAGGTGCCGATTCCTACGAGGTCACCGAAGATGACTACAAATTCATTTGGGGTGACGAAGAAAAATATGTCGAATCGTTCGCTCCGTCGAAACCAGCCGCTCAAGGAGGGGTGAAAATCCTCAACGACCAATTCCCCGATGCGGAAGAAGGAGACACTTATATCGTCACCTACAAGACATCGGCTCAGGAACCCGTGTTCGGCTCTTCAGATCCCCAACCCGAAGAGTTTAAGATGAGCGAAGTAATTGGTGGCCTGTCGAAAGGAGACAACGCCGAAATCTCGGGTATTATCACCGCTCTCTGCACACGCGGTTATATCCTCACCGACAAATCCGGCTCAATCTTGGTCTATGTCGGGACATCGTTCGACGCCAAAAGCCACCCGATAGGTTCGCAAGTGAAAGTTGCCGGAACTATCAGTTCATTCAACTTTGGCTTGCAGGTTGACGGCTCTTCCATGACCGAGCAAATCGTAGGTTCGCAATCCTACACATATCCCGCCGCTCCCGTCTATTCGAGCGACGACATCGCCGCCGCCAACTCTCGCACCACCGACGAAGCCGCCGTTTATTGCCAATTCACAGGCAAGACGAAAATTTCGGGCTCTTACATCAACGTAGAGTTTGAAGACAATGAATCGGTTCAAGGTTCGATTTATTATCCCACAGAAGAAATCAAGGCTAAACTCGCCGACGGCGAAGTCCAGACCTTCACCGGATATTTCACGGCCATCTCGTCGAAGGGTAAATATTTCAACCTCGTCGCCACCGACGTGAAGACAGCCTCGATGAATTCGCCGAAGGGCGCACCCCGCGCCGCTTCAGTTGTGGTTCCCACAACGGTTGAGAACTGCGTTTGCCGCTTCGACGGCAAAACATGGCGTCTGCAGTCGAAGTTCCAGTGCTTGAACCCCGACGACTACGCCGCAATGGGTCAATCTTACGGCAACCTTTCGGCTCCCGACACGTATCTGCCCTCTTATCTCAAAGTGACACATCCCTACGCTCAGGCCGACGATGCTCAACTAGTGGTTTATCGCTACTACAGTTCAGGCTCGACAGTATGGCGCTGCGACGAATATATCTTTGACGGCTCGGAATGGAAACTCTACAACGGTGTAGTTGAAGAAGTGGCACAATTCGTCCGCACAAACGGCCATTGGATGTACGACCCCAATGTCACAATCAACCTTCCGGCTATCCGCAACGACGAATTTATCACAGCCTTCTATCAGGCTTGCACCGACTGGGTGTTCGAGAACATCGACAAACCGCTCGGCTCGACCGACATAAAATCCGGTATGTACTACGTGACCTCTTACGGTAACAACGAATACTATGCCGGTACATCGGCCTACTACAACAACGTCGACCTCCGTGCCGCCAAAGCACGTGATCAATATCCTGCAGGCTACGAAGGAATGACCGACGAGGAAGTTGTCGCCCTGATGAAGTCGCGTTGCGCCAACGAGGTAATGCCTGGCGCATTGGCAGCCCTCTATCCCGACGCAGTTCCCGTTGAAGGCCTGGATGTTATTTACACCCTCAACTTCGTCGTATTCGACGGGGCAAGCAGCAACCATACAATCCGCTTCAAGGTGACCGCCCCCGCCACATTCACCTTCCTCGATTGCACATGGGACACTCCTGCTGAATAACCTCTGTTCGGCCGTAATAAAAAAACCGCGGAAGCATTTGCTTTCGCGGTTTTTTTATGTTGGATATAACGAGAGGCGTTACTTGACTTCTTTAAACATAATCACTATTCTGTATGATACACTTATGTGAACACGTAATCACCAAGTGCTATTTCTTAAGGCACGGGTCTGTTCAATAACGCTGACTACAAATCCAAACTGTCCTCTTTTAGAAGAAAATCGAAAAGACCAATTGTAAGGATGCCCTCTTCATTTCGACGTGGCATGATATGGTCTTTTACAACAATAATTTTTTTGAAAGAATCGTTTATATTTGTCAGTGAGCGAGATTCCTGTTCTTCCTTTTCCCTGTCAGGGATGGACATGGCTGATTGCACGTAATACTTCTTGCTACCGAGGCTGGCAATAAAGTCCACTTCAAGTTGGATTCGAATCCACTTACCATCCTTATCCTGTTTCTTTATCTCCACCATTCCGACGTCTACGCTATAACCACGAACAATTAATTCATTATAAATGATATTCTCCATTATATGAGATTCCTCTATTTGGCGCATTTCCAAAATGGCATTTCTCAAGCCTATATCTGAAAAATAGTATTTTGAGAGTGTGTTGATGTATTTTTTCCCTTTTATATCGTAACGTATAGCCTTGTTTAGAAGGAACGATTCTGATAGGTATGTAAGGTAATTTGAGATAGTCTTGTTGGTGATATTTACTTTCTTTACACTTTTAAAAGTGTTTGAAAGTTTTGTTGGATTGCATGGAGAACCTATGGACGATGCCATTATGAGCACCAACTCGCGCATTTCATTTTCATTTTGCACCTTGTGCCTCTCAATAATATCCGCCAAATAAACCGTGTCAAAAAGACTCTTCAAATAGTTAATCTTCTTTTGTTCATTATCAAAAGACTGAACAAGTGGTAAACCTCCGTAGGTGTAGTATTCGCGCCATGCGTCTTGCTTATCACCACCTACAGCGGAATAGAACTCTGAAAATGTGAGGGGATTAACATGAATAGTTTCCCCCCTACCGCGAAACTCAGTTGGTATGTCAGATGACAGGAAGTGAGAGTTACTACCTGTCACGTATGTGTCAGCATTATTTATATGACGGAAACTGTTCAATACATCTACGAAATCATCCATCAACTGCACCTCATCAATGATAATGTAATAAAGTTCATTGTCTATGATTCTTTCATGAACATAATTGAGCATCGCATCTGGGTTTCTAAGTTCTTTGTTTATGCGGTCTTCAAGGTCAATGCGGATGATGTGGTCGTCTGCCACACCATTATCTAACAAATAACGATAAAATAAAACATTCAACAGATATGATTTGCCACACCTGCGGATTCCGGTAACTACTTTGATGAACCCATTTTGACGGCTTTCGATCAGTTGCCTAAGATATCTTTCTCGTTGTATCTCCTTCATGTTATTACTATTTTTTGCCAATATTGGCGCTTTTTGGTAATGCAAAGGTAATGAAATTTTTTAAACAGCCCGTCGATTATTCCTAAAAAATGCCAATATTGGCATTTTTTATTCCAATAATCGAGATATC
>JAFZPB010000225.1 GCA_017552595.1 Muribaculaceae bacterium | reverse complement strand
TCATACGTCGGTGCCGACTTGTGGGACAACCCGCATGCTACCGGCGACGACCGCTCGTTCGCGAAGAATGTGCTCGGCTATGCCTTCCGCACGGGCCGTGCCGCCACGATGGGCGGTCTTGAAGCCGTTCAGAGCCGCTATCCGCAATTCAAACGCGAATGCTACAAATACGTCAACAAATACAATGAGGATTGCTACGCCGTCGAATCGCCCGACTGCCTCTATGGTGTCGATGAAAAGTCGTCGGCTCCCGTAATCCGCTATTCCGAGAACAATTACGCTGCGGCAATAGCCGTTGACAAAGGCTCTTACCGCACGTTCATCTCCGGCGTTCCGTTCGAGACTATCGACGGTCGGTCCGACCGCGATTCGCTCATGGAGCAAATTCTCGAATTCCTTACCGCCCGCTCATCGAAATCTCAAAAGAAAAAATAATATTATTAACATAACACCTTAAAACAATGAAAAAAATCAATTGCTTTATTCCTTACGCTGATGCCGCACAGGCAAAAGCCAATGTAGAAGGTCTGCAAAAGTCAGCCTTAGTGACTAAAATCTATTTTCTCGTCCCCGACGCAAGCGTGAAGGTTGACGGAGCCGAATCCATCGTGATTGACTCGCTCAACTCGTCGGCAACGATGAAAAAAATCGCCGCTGCTGCCGATGCCGATTTGACACTCTTCTACATCAAGAATAATGTGCTCCGCCTTGGCTATCTCGCCCTCGAGCGTTTCGCCAAATTGGCAGCCGACTCCGATGCCGCTATGGTTTATGCCGACTACTATGAAATCGTCGACGGCAAGACAACAAAGGCCCCAGTTATCGACTATCAGTTCGGTTCGCTCCGCGACGACTTCAACTTCGGCTCGGTGCTCGTGTTCGACACTCCGCGCCTGAAAGCCGCAGCCGCAGGCATCGACAAAGAATATGAATTCGCAGGCCTTTACGACCTCCGCCTGCGTGTCAGCCGTCTCGGCGACCTCGTTCACATCAACGAATTCCTCTATAGCGACGTTGCTACCGACACCCGCAAATCGGGCGAAAAACAATTCGACTACGTCAACCCGCGCAACCGCGGCGTGCAAATCGAAATGGAAGCAGCCTGCACCGAACACCTCAAAGCAATCGGCGGCTACCTTGCCCCGAAATTCAAAGATGTCGAGTTCGACAAAGGTGATTTCGAATATGAGGCATCGGTAATCATTCCCGTGCGCAACCGTATCCGCACAATCCGCGACGCCATCAAGAGCGTGTTCGAACAAAAAACCAACTTCAAATTCAACCTCATCGTCATCGACAACCTCTCGACCGACGGCACGACCGAAGCCATCGACGAATTCAAAGACGACCCGCGTTTGGTCCACATCATTCCCGACCGCGACGACCTCGGAATCGGCGGCTGCTGGAACCTCGGCGTTCAGAATGAGAAATGTGGTAAATTTGCCGTTCAACTCGACTCAGATGACCTCTATAGCGACGAAAACACTCTCCAAAAAGTTGTTGACGCATTCTACGCACAAAACTGCGCAATGGTTGTCGGCACCTATGTTCTGACCGACATTAACGGCGAAATCCTTCCTCCTGGCGTCATCGACCACAAAGAATGGACTCCCGAAAACGGCCGCAACAACGCCCTCCGTATCAACGGCCTCGGCGCTCCCCGCGCATTCTACACCCCGATGCTCCGCAACGTTGTCAACGTGCCCAACACGTCCTACGGCGAAGACTACGCTCTCGGTCTCGGTTTCTCGCGCGAATATCAAATCGGCCGTATTTACGACGTGCTCTACAACTGCCGCCGCTGGGAAGGCAACTCCGACGCTGCCCTCGACGTTGTCAAGGTCAACGCCAATAACCTCTACAAGGACCGCATCCGCACTTGGGAACTCCAAGCACGTATCGCCCTTAACAAAAAGAACGCTTAATCATTCGGTAGAAAGATGGATATCAACAGCAAAGTCATTGCCGATTTCATAGCCGACCAACTTTCGAAATGGGAATTGGCCGACAACAACTTCAAGGCCCTCGCCGGCGTCAAGGTGAAAACCCTTGACGTCGATGGGATGCCTATCAAGGTTCAGTTCAATCCCGCGCGTATCGTCTCGTCGTCGGCGAAAGTCGATGCCAAGTCGCTCAAGGAGCGCAAATGCTTCCTCTGCGAAGCCAACCGCCCAGCCGTTCAGTACGGGCTCGAGTGGGGCGAAGGTCGCTACACCGTTCTTATCAACCCGTTCCCCATCTTCCCGCGCCACTTGACCATTCCCGACAACCGCCACGTCGACCAACTTATTCGTGGCCGTGTTGCCGATATGATGCGTCTTGCCCGCGCACTTGAGGACTATACGGTTTTCTACAACGGTCCGAAATGCGGTGCGTCGGCTCCCGACCACATGCACTTCCAAGCCGGCAATTCCGATTTCTTGACAATCGGCGAGGCTCTCCGAAAGGTCAAACTTGAGCCTGTCGTCGAAGATGGAGCGGCACGTGCATCGGTCAGCGACGAACTGCCTCTGCCCGTTATCGTTATCGACTCTCCGTGCCCCGAAGCGGGACAACGCCTTTTTGAGCGTATCTACGACGCGCTCCCCGTCCGTGAAGACGAAACCGAACCGATGATGAACTTGCTCTGCTACCCCGAAGGCGACGATATCCGCCTCGTGGTGATTCCGCGAAAGCAACACCGTCCTTCATTCTATGGTACGGAAGGCGACGACACGATGCTCATCAGCCCCGCTTCGGTGGATATGGGCGGCGTGTTCATCACCCCCCTCGAAAAAGATTTCAATCGTCTCGATGCCGACCTTATCCGTCGCATTTTCGACGAATTGTGTCTCGACAAGGCCACACTCCGTCAGGTGGCGAAGGCTGTGAAAGTTTAAAGTGTAAAGTTGAAAGTTTATAGTTTAAAGAAATCATTTTTTTAGACTTGAATAATAAAACCAAGATAAAATGAACGAACCAAAAGTCAAAGTGGGCATAATGTCGACCGAAGACCTGAATTTCTCGCTCTTCGGCAACTATATGCTTGAAGGTCAATCCGTGACAGGGCGGTTTGAAGCCACCATCGTGGGCGGCAAATTGCTATGCGACGGCAAGTCGCGCGATGAATTCACCTTCCTCTCGACAAGCCCCGACTGTTATATCGAACTCGAAGACGTGGTGATTGGTGTCAACTTCCATTGGGAGCGCAAGGAAAACCAGCGTTTCCGTGGCGACCTTCGCCTCATCGTCGAGAACGGCAAAGTCACTGCCATCAACGAAGTGCTTGTCGAGGACTATCTGCAAAGCGTGATTTCCTCCGAGATGAGCGCGACGGCATCGGAAGAGTTTCTTAAGGCTCACGCCGTCATTTCACGCAGTTGGCTGCTCGCCCAAATCGAAAAGAACCGTGAAATCATTGACGCCGACGAGGACTATCAGGCCACTACGCTGACCGACACCGAGTTGGTGAAATGGTACGACCGTGAGGACCATACCAATTTCGACGTTTGTGCCGACGACCACTGCCAACGCTATCAAGGCATTACTCGTGAATCCACCGATACTGTCCGCAAGGTGATTGAAGCCACCCGTGGACTTGTGCTGACCAGCGAAGGTCGTCTTTGCGACGCACGCTTCTCGAAGTGTTGCGGCGGTGTGTACGAGGAATTCCAGAATTGCTGGGAGCCTCGCCGTTTCTCCTATCTTGTGGCTCGTGCCGACAAGCCTGAGGCAAAGGATTATCCCGACTTGACCATTGACGAAAACGCCATAAAGTGGATTCTTTCGCGTCCCGACGCTTTCTGTAACACAGCCGACGCCGAAATTCTCTCGCAAGTGCTCAACAATTACGACCAAGAGACAACAGATTTTTACCGCTGGCGTGTCGATTACACCCAAGATGAAATCAGCGAAATCGCTTGCCGTCGTTCCGGCATCAATTTCGGACGCATTATCGACCTCGTTCCGCTTGAAAGAGGTACGTCGGGACGTATCGTTCGCCTTAAAGTGGTTGGAACAAACCGCACGATGATTATCGGCAAGGAACTTGAAATCCGCCGTACACTCTCCAATAGCCACCTCTATTCGTCGGCATTCGTCGTCGAAAAGGGCGCTCCCGATGCAGAAGGCGTTCCCGCAAGTTTCACCCTCCGAGGTGCGGGGTGGGGGCATGGCGTAGGACTTTGCCAAATC
>JAFZPB010000224.1 GCA_017552595.1 Muribaculaceae bacterium | reverse complement strand
GTGCCCAAGCCACACACGATAGCTCTGAGACGACCCGCATACACGCCCGACTCACCCACGACGGCAAACGCGAAAAAGCCGCAGCCGAAATCGCACGTGAACGTCTTCGCATCGCCGGCGACAAAGGGCAAGTCGTCGAGCGCCTAAATGAAAAAATTAAAGAGCAAACCGGCATAATCGAGAAATTGACGCGACAAGTCGATTCGATGAAGAAAAAGGTCGCCGAACAGGAACAAAGCCTCGAAATCGTTGATAAGATTCAAAAGAAAGTAGAATCGTTCGACAAAATAAAGTCGGATTCCGACGCAAAAATAAAATCGCTCAAAGCCGAACGCGACCAACTCAAAGCCACGATTGAGACCAACCTCTACAATCAGGCAAATAACGAAAAACGTCTACGCCAACAAATTGCCGACCTCGAGGACAAACTCAAAAAAGCCGACAAACAGAAACACGAGGAAAAGAAGGAACGCCAACGTCCCGACATCGCCATTTCCGCTATCGACAGTTCGCTCGACGACACCGATTGGCTCGTTTCCACTCCCGACCCCAACGCCACTCTTCGTAACGAAGCGAACGACGACTTCGGTTATCAAGAGCCCGAACGCAATTCAAACGACGACGACCAGCAACCCTCGCTCTTCTAACCATCTTTTCATTCTCTCAGGTTACTAACCGTTATTTCCAAACAAATGAAACTACCGCGACTATTCGCCATCACATCTCTAATGTCAATGGCGCTTTCGTCGTATGCTGTAAACACCGACGAATTAAGCAAATACGTTTTCCCAAACAATACTATTGCCTCTCCTGCGTCGATAACTTTTACCGACAACGACGAAGCCTATCTGACGCTTTCGCCCGACAGGCATCAAATCCTTAAAGTCAACACTTTGACAGGCAAAACAATTGAAACGGTTTTCGATGTCGCCACATGTCGCGAAACCAAAATCGACTTCATCGGCGGTTTTTCCCTAAGCCCTGACAAGTCGAAAATCCTCATTTATCAGAATCGGGAAAAAATCTACCGCCGTTCGTTTCTTGCCGACTACTACGTCTACGAAATCCGTCACAACATTCTCACTCCCCTCTCGGAAAAATTCTCCCGCCAGCGTTGTCCCGTTTTCTCGCCCGACGGACGTGCAGTGGCATTTGTCGCCGACAACAACATCTATATTGCCAAACTCGACTACAAAACCGAAGTGGCTGTAACCACCGACGGCAAAGCAAATCAGATTATTAACGGCGCTTCCGATTGGACCTACGAAGAAGAATTCTCAACGACCTGCTCTATGGCATGGTCGGCCGACAATCTGACACTGTGCTTCATCCGCTATGATGAATCCGACGTGCCCACATTCTCCTTCCCTCTCTACAAAGGCGCATGCAATCCCCGCGACGAATACGACCTCTATCCCGGCTCGCTCACCTACAAATATCCCAAAGCGGGAATGAACAATTCGAAAGTGACGGTACACGCTTACAATGTCGAAACTCGCAAAACCATCGACCTGCCCCTCCCCGACAACGACATTGAATACTTGCCTCGTTTGTGTTTCCCCGAAGGTCAAAACACACTTTATGTTGTAGCCCTCAACCGTCATCAATCCAAGATGACATTGTTTGCCGTCAATCCCAAATCGGCTGTCGCAAAGGCTATTTATTCCGACAAATCGGAAACGTGGATTTCGCAATCCGTATGGCAGTCGTTCCGCTTCTACAACGACTTTTTCGTCGTTGCCTCCGAACGGACAGGTTTCCGGCATCTCTACGCATACAATTATTCGGGTGTTAAACTCCGCACCATCACTTCCGGCAACTATGAAATAGGCAACTACTACGGCTATTCTGCCGCAAACAAATGCCACTACTTCCAATCGACAGCCACGGGTGCTATCAACCGGCGTGTTTGCCGCATCGACTCGAAAGACCAAATAATTCCGATTTCGCCCGAATCGGGCTGGGCCGAACTCACGGCTTCGCCCGAAATGAAATACTACATCCTCAATTATTCCAACGCCAAGACGCCCAACGTGTTCACACTCTATTCCGCCAATGGCGATAAAAAAGTGCGGACAATCGAAGATAATGCCGACGTGGCAAAACGATATGCGGGAATCCCTCAAAAAGAGTTTTTCGCTCTCAACAACGACGGATATTCTCTCAACGGCTACATCATCAAGCCCGAGAACTTCGACCCGCAAAAGCGTTATCCTGCGATAATGTATCAATATTGTGGACCTGAATCGCAGGAAGTTCGCGACCGTTGGGGCGTCGATTGGCAACAGTATTACGCACGGCAAGGCTATGTAATTGCCTGCGTTGATGGCAGAGGCACAGGCGGCCGCGGTGTGAAATACCGCGACATGGTCTATCAACATCTTGGCCATTACGAAACCATCGACCAACTGGCGGCCGCTCGACATGTTGCTTCGTTGCCTTATGTCGACGCATCGCGCATCGGCATCTTCGGTTGGAGTTACGGTGGCTTTGAAGCCCTTATGGCGGCATCACAACCCAATGCCCCCTACAAGGCAGCCGTTGCCGTCGCTCCCGTCACCGACTGGCGCTACTACGACACCGCTTACACCGAGCGGTTTATGCGTACCCCGAAAGAAAACGCCGCCGGCTACGACGCCGCCTCGGCATTCAATCTCATCGACAACCTCAAATGCCCGTTGCTTATCATGGCAGGCACCGACGACGACAATGTCCACATTCAGAACACTTTAGAATATGTCGGGGCATTGCAGGCAAAGGGCAAACTCTGCGATATGTTCATCTTCACCAACATGGACCATTCCATAAATTATTGCAATGGTCGCACGATGGTATATGCCAAAATGCTCGACTTCTTCAACAAAAACCTCTAACTCCCAATTATGTTAGTCGTTACCGGTCCGACAGCAACGGGAAAAACCCGCAGAGCAGTAGATTTGGCGAAGGCGCTGAACGGCGAAATCATCAGCGCCGATTCCCGCCAAGTCTATCGCGGCATGGACCTCGGAACGGGCAAGGACCTCGAAGAGTACGGCGACGTGCCGTTCCATCTCATCGACATCTGCCCTGCCGGCTATCGCTACAACCTTTTTGAATATCTACGCGATTTCCAAACGGCTTACGACGACATCGTAGCCCGCGAACGATTGCCCATTCTCTGCGGCGGGACAGGTCTTTATGTCGAATCGGTGGTGAACGGCGTCAGACTGCCCGACGTGCCTCAGAATCCCGCTTTGCGTGAAGAACTATCATCTAAAACGCTCGACGAACTCACCGCGATTCTCGCCGAAATGAAAACCCTCCACAACGTGACCGATGTCGATACGAAAAAGCGGGCGATTCGCGCCATTGAAATCCAACGCTACTACATCGAGCATCCCGACAAAGCCTCGTTGACGAAGCCCAATCCGATGAAGGACGTGACGATTATCGGTGTTGACATCGACCGTGAAGCACGCCGACAACGCATTTCCGCACGATTACGTTCTCGACTCGACAACGGAATGATTGACGAAGTCCGACGACTTATAGAAAGCGGCATCGACCCCGACGACCTTATCTACTACGGTCTTGAATACAAGTTTATTACGCTTCACGTTATTGGTCAACTCACTTACGATGAAATGTTCAGCCAACTCGAAATCACAATCCATCAGTTTGCCAAACGGCAGATGACATGGTTCAGAGGAATGGAACGCCGCGGGTTCAAAATCCATTGGCTTCCATACGACCTGCCAACCGAAGAATTTGTTGAACGAGTAAAAGCCATCGCCACATTATGACAGCACGCCTCATTCTCCTTACAATAGCAACCGTTATGGCCTATGCCACGACATCAGCCAAAACTATCGCATCATGGGTGGGCGATTCCGTTATCAACAAGCCATTTACCCGACTTTTCGATATCAACCCCGATGCCGAATCTTATTCCGTTGAAATCGTTGGACTGGTCAAGAATTCCGACCTCAAAAAGGGCGAAATCTCGCTCGTGTGGGACTATCTCAACCCCGAAAATAATGCTTATGCTTCACTAAAAGCCAAAAGCAGGGCAAACGATGACCCGATTATGGGCCGCAACGACCGATATCTCGACTTTAAGTTTTCCCCGAAAGTAGAGCCACATTCTGATGTTATAAAAGACAGAAAATCCGACGTCTTTGTTCTCAAAGTGGCTGTTTCTGCAAATGCAATCGGCTTCGAATTCGATGATGGAACAGGCAACCTGCTATCGTTTAGCACTGGAAAAGAAATCTTCTGGAAAACCGGCGTGGAAACCGTTGACAAGGAAGGGTTCGTGAAAAGGGGCGCTGAGCGACAATTCGGAATCGTCGCCAACGTGCCTTTCACACTACGTCGAATCACCGCCACAGTCACGCCGAAATCGCCGACGCCGAAACATTTCGCTTGGACTCGCGAAACTATCGACTCTTATCTTGCAAAATCTACCGACCCGCTCGAAGGATATTGGAAACATCTCGACTACTCTACCGACGACGCCTATGCACGAATTGCCGGCAAATACACCCTCGCCATTATCCGCCAACCCGGTTCAAAAGAATATAACATTATTTATATTGACGGAACCGCCACCAACACCGACTTATGGTCAACTGGCTGCCTCAAGGGCCGACTTTTGCCGACACAATTCGTCAACCACTACAATCTCGAATGGTACACGGCCGACGCTTCGCTAATCAGCGAAGACATCAACGCGTCGCTCGACACGACATCCACCATCTTGACGCTCAACTTCCCCCTACTAAAGGCCACACTACGCCTTGCCCGAGTTCCCCGATAGTTCACCCACATGCAAGTGTCCCGCGTCCCAGAGGCGGTACACAGAAAGCGATACAACAAATAAACACGTCAGCATCAGGCGACGTGAATATTGAGGTGTGATTTATTCCAACAATTGACTGATGAAACTGCGTTTTCAAAAGATGTAAAAGGGAACTGTCGTTCTACCATAGCCTTATTTTTTTCCGAGTAATGACGAAATGCTGTTTGGGTCGAGAAGAAAATCTATGAGGCCAATAGTGACGATTCCATATTCATTCACTTTCCGCATGATATTGTCACCCACTATAATGATTTTCTGAAAGTTGTCGTTAATGCTCAGTAATGACCGTTGTTCTTGATTTTCTTTTTCGAGTGTGGGCATTTTGAATGCTGATTGCACATACACCCTTTCAGCACCTCGATTAACAACGAAATCCACTTCAAGGTTGTTTCGTTGTAATTTACCATTCTCATCTCGTCGCCAAGTTTCCACCGTCCCGACGTCCACTCTATAACCTCGCTGTCGCAATTCGTTATAGATAATGTTTTCCATGATATGGGTTTCTTCTTGCTGCCTGAAGTTCAGCGCCGCAGCGCGCAGGCCCAAATCAGCGAAATAATATTTTGTTTCGGTGCCGATATATTTACGCCCTTTTACGTCAAATCGCAGAGCCTCTTCAATCAAAAAAGCATCTTGCATATAGTTTATGTATTCTTTAAGCGTTTTGTCTGATATAGCAAGCCGCTCTGACGACTTGAATGTGTTGCTGATGCGTTTGGGGTTTGTGGGCGACCCGATAGCAGATGCCAAAATTTGAACCAATTGGCTTAGTCCTTCGGTATTGCGAATGTGGTTATGTTCGATGATGTCGCTAAGGTAAGTGAGTTCAAAGAGATTAATTAAGTATTCTTCTTTTTGCTGTGCCGACGAGAGTTGGGCCACCTGAGGCAAGCCGCCATAAGTATAATAGTTATTCCATGCCTCAACACAATCTCCGCCCACCACATCATAGTACTCCTTGAACGTCAGAGGCCACACTCTAATCTCTGTTCCTCGTCCCCGAAACTCCGTCACCACATCTTTGGACAAAAATTTGGAATTCGAGCCAGAGACGTACACATCAACATTAGGAGTGTGCATTAAACTCAATAGAAGTTCCACAAAGTCATCAACGAGTTGAACCTCATCTAATATAACATAGTATCGTTTGCCGTCGTTGGTAATCAGATTGTCGATATATTCAATCAAGAGTTCAGGATTCTTATACTTCCTGTTTCGAATATCATCGAGCGACATTTCGATGATGTGCTTTTTGTCGACCCCTTTGTCAATCAGGTAGTTGTGAAAAATATTAAACAAAAGGAATGATTTGCCACAACGACGACCACCTGTTACTATTTTTACGAGTCCGTTGCCTTCGCTTGCGATGAGCGACTCTAAATATTTAGTCCTTGAGAATAACATTACACCGATTATTTGTTGAATGACACGTATTTTCGTCGCAAAGATACGTTTTTTTCGGAGGAACACAAAAGAAAAATCATTTTTTTATTTCAAAATAGCGAAAAAAAACAACTGAAACAACGGGTGGCAAAAAATAAAAGAGGCCGCTAAAAAGCGACCTCCTTTCAGGCGTGAATTTCGCCTTGGTGATCCGCCTGGGGCTCGAACCCAGGACCCCCACATTAAAAGTGTGATGCTCTACCAACTGAGCTAGCGAATCAGCCTTATCTTAGGCTCCGAGAGGGATGTCCCCCTCAAAAGCGTTGCAAAATTACTGCTTATTTTTTATATGACCAAACTTTTCCCCGTTTTTTTTCAGTTAACCGACAAAAAGTGCCTATTACATCGTCAGCACAAGATTTTATCGCTTCAACGCGACAACGGCATTTTGTAAATAATCAAAATATAATTGACATATCGCTTTTTTATATGGTGGATTTTCCGTAACTTTGAGGAAATTTTTCGAAATGTACTATTAACCATAAAAATCAAACGCTTATGAGACAAAAAATTACTCTATTTCTGACCGCATGTTTATGTGCGATGATTGCCATGGCTGCCGTGAAAATCGGGCCCGACCGTCTGAAGGGAATCGAGCCTGCCAGCCAGGTGACAAAAGTCAAGAAAACCCACAAAGTCCCCTATTCCACCATCCGCAATAGCCGACTTATCAAGGGAAAGAAAACCGCTGTGAAAGCCGGCGAAACGTGGGAAACCCTCCTTACCGAAAACTTCAGCACCCTCACGGGCGGTAGCGAATCCGCTCCCGGCGAATCTATCTTCGACGAAGACGGTCTCGTTATCGAAGGCCTCCTCGCAAGTAGCGACGAATGGGAAGGTTGGGCTTGTTTCCAAGCAGGCGGAGAACTCTTCATCGACCTTTACGAAGGTGAAGACCCCGATACTGGCGAGCCAATGACCGACACAGGTTTTCTTTCAACGCCCTTTCTCGACCTTACCGGCAACGGTTTGGGAGGCAAAGTGAAGATTACTTTAAAAGCCAAATCCAAAGCCACTTCCGACCAGTTCGCCGTGGTCATCGTCAATGACGACACCGAAGACGAACAATATGTCACCCCTGCGATTAAAAACTCTTGGGGCAACGTAGAGGCCGAATTTGATATTGAATCGGGTGAATCCTACTATGTGCAAATCTACCCCGTCGCCTCTCCCTGTTTCATCGACGACCTAACTATTTCCTATGCCGTATCAAAGACCGCTCCCGCCGCTCCTATTGCCACTGAAGCCACCGACATCACTGCCACCGGCTTCACAGCCAACTGGAAAGCCGCAGCCGGCGCCGACTCTTATCTCGTAAGCGCTTTCACTCAAGAGGAAAGCGAGACTCCACAAGTCAACGTCACTGAAGGCTTCGACGGAATCGTGCTCATCAACAGCAAGAACATCGACACCGAAAATTCAACGATGCCCCAAGGTTGGACTATCGACCTCGCCACCAACGGCAATTCCCGTCAGGGATATGCCACCACGGGCAACTACGGCACCGCCGCCCCGTCGCTTTGCTTCGACGCGACAGGCGACCTTATCCAAACCCCCATTGTAGAAAACCCGATGACCGCCCTTTCGTTCTGGGCAAAGGGTCAATCGGCCGACGCTTCGAGTTCAGTGACTGTCGAAGGGTATGACGGCACGACATGGCGCGAACTCGCCGTTATCACTGCCGACAACTTCGCCACGGCAGGCGTCTATAATGTCAATTTCACCGCCTCTGATATCCGCGCTTTCCGCCTTTCCTACACTAAAGGCACTGGCAACGTGGCCATTGACGACATCGCCTACACATCGGGCGGCAAAGTGTTCAACCGCACCTATCTCGTTACCGACCAAGCGGCCACCGGCACTTCCGCACCAATCTCTGGCTTCAACCTCGAAGAAGGCACCGACTATTATTACACTGTCAAAGCCGTCAACGCATATGGAACATCGCCCGAATCGAATGTGGTTCGCGTAGGTGACAAATACATCGACCCCGACGCACTTGACACCCCCGTTTCTCTCCCCGCAACCAATGTCTCGACCGAAGGCTTTACAGCCAACTGGGAAGAAGTTCTCAGCGCCGAATTCTACTCCGTAGGTGTTGGTCTGAACCACAAGGCCGTTAACGACGAAACCTATACACTCGCCGACGAAAACTTCGACCGCCAAACTATGGGCACAATCGACGCCCCCGTTGAAGGCGATTGGATTGCCGACCTCGACGAATTTACCAACCGTCCCGACTGGCTCGGCGTATCCACATGCTACGCTGCAGGTTGCATCGGCTTCGACAATGAAGCGGCTATGCTCTTCGACCCCTGCCTCATCTCACCGACCTACGATATCGCTGCAAATGGCGGCAAACTTCACGTCAAATTCGACGTTTATGCCAGCGAAGCGACTACAGTTCACATCGACCTCTACCAATCCGACCCTGACGAAGACGATGAGGAAGATGCCGAACTTGAATCAACTAAGGCTGAAGACGACGATGAAGGCGACGACGATGATGATGAAGAGGAAGACCTTCCTCTCTCCAGCGCGACAGCGGCTGCCGGTCCGGAATGGAAGACCGTCGAAATTGATTTGACAAACGGCACCGACATGTGCTCATTCCAAATTTCAGCCGAAGGCGAAACAACCAAATTCTTCATCGACAACATTCAGGTAACTAAGGAACTCAAGGCCGGCGATGCCGTAGAACTCCCCTATCAGTATCTCGTCGCTGATGCTCCCGACACATTCGTGGATGTCCAAACTCCCGACTATATGCCCGATGACACATACAACTACTATGTCGTTGCCGGTAAAGTCGACTCCACCGGTGAAGACTATGTTACTTCGAAGGCCTCCGAAACCCAATATGTTATTCCGACAGGCGTTCAGAAAGTGGCTGCCGAACTCGGCGCACGTGCTTATGTCAGCAACGACATCTTGCGCATCGTCAACCCCAACGGCAAAGACATCAACGTTTACAACGTCAACGGCGCACGCATCTACAGTTCGCATGGCCAAGCCAATGCGTCAGTAGCACTCGGCACAAGCGGCGTTTACGTTGTCAAAGTTGGCAACAAAGCAATCAAAGTCATCCGCTAATCCGCCAACAGCAAATAGAAAGAGCGACGCCCAAAAGCGCCGCTCTTTTTTTCGCACGGGACACAAAATGGTAGACAACAAAGACAACAGGGGACAACTCTGACAACTTTATTAAAGCACGCTTCGCGTGGACTCACGAAGTGACGATGACCAACGGGAACCCGAAGGGCCAGTGAAGCGCAGTAAATTATCCAAATTTATCCAAATTAACACATTGGTAATTATCAAAATATATTATAAACCTCAAATTAACACAGTCGCAATCAACATATCTTATTCTTGAAAAATTTGCTCTAATTTGTTTAATTTGGGCAGAGTGCCGATGGCTTTGCCACCACGGGCCTGCCTTTCAGACAACACCCGCTTCGGCATCTCCCCGAGCACTTCGAGGTTCCCACCGGCGGGCAGGCCCTCTTTCAACTTTCAACTCTCCTCTTTCAACTTTATAAACGCCTGAAAAGAGTTGACCGTTCCGCCGTTCCACCCCTATGGAACGCGGAACGATTTATTTTAAATCCTATTCTCACGCCTTGTAGTGCCGTTCCACCGTTCCATGCCGTTCCACACTTGGAACGATGGAACAGTCAACCCCACCAGTCAACCACATTTCCCCTGTAAACCATAAACTCTCCTCTTTAAACTTTATTTCCCCCTTTCGGACATTTTCGCAGAAATTCGGCTTTCGGCGGTTGTAACTTTGCACCGTCGTTCGGGTGGTATACCAATACTACCCAACCTCGTCGTATTCCTGACCGCCACACTGTGTCGGCAGAAATCTTTTTGTCAAAGCGGTGTAAATCGAAAAATTTCGATTTACTCATTTCTTTTAGAGTGACAAGTCACTCGTTTTGGCTTATATATCACTGGCGTGATATGTTTTTTACTTTTAGAAAGGCTATATCTCCCGCAAATCTTTCCGTTTTACAAAGTTTTTTGTAACTTTGCATTGGATTGCAGCGGTAATCCATACATATTCAAAACATATAGAAGCGTTTTGCGTATCGCTCATCGCTGAAAACGTAGGAAATTTTCAAAAAGATGAGAGGGAAAACAAAACGGTTCATCGTTATAGCGTGAACTGCTTTCCCATCATCTTCATCTTTAGGTTTCCTACGACCTTCAGCGATAGACGTGGTAAATCAGTCCACGCTTTCGCAATATTAATCCACCTGACAGGGCTGATAGGGTGAAAACAGAATTTAATAATGAGTATCTTTTCTGACCTTAAACGAATCGCAATCGCAATGTCGGTTGCCATTGTTTCATTTGTGTCTTCGGCGGACAATCTTCAATTTGACAGATTGCGCAGCCGTGGAGCTGTCGTTGACAACGATGAAAAAGCCTCTATTGCTGAATCAGCAACGGCATTGTCACCATCATCTCATCCATCATTGACGGCAATAACGCCAAAATCCTCGATCAAAGCCGATGCGGAAGAGACCCAGGAAGATTTTATAGCGGGAGGCGTTTTATGCCGTGTCATTGACAAGAATAATAAAAAAGCAGGTGTCTTAAAGGCAACTTCCATTTCGTCATCTTCAACGGATTACTTCAATGTGGTAATGCGTTCACCTGGCTGGTCTTATCAATTGGGAACGGAAAACATCGGAGCCTTGACAGTCAACATTATGGGCGATATAATGGGCGAAGACCACCTTATAGCGGCAATGGGCCATGGTTGGTTCTGGGATGACTACAGACTTAAATTCGGCAGCACTACAAACAATTCCAACCGACCCTACGCTTTGTTGAATTTTTATTTGGAACTTATTCATAATGCGAACTGGATTATTGCTGCCGATGTGGATAACAAATCTAAGGGAGAAAGTTATGCCATGAGGGCCTATGCTTATTTCAATCTCGCCCAACTCTATCAGCAAACTTACGACGGGAATCAGGACAAACCCTGTGTGCCGCTCTATTTGAGCACCGATTTTTCCGCAGAATTTCAACGGAGTAAATTAGCCACTGTCGCGGAAGTTTATCAACAGATTGACAGCGACCTTGACGCTGCAATTTCTCTGCTCGCCGATTATAAGGCTTTGAATTACGAAACCGAGAACAACACTTACGTCGAACACATCAACTACTACATCGCCAACGGTATAAAGGCCCGCGTCTCTCTTGTAAAGCATGATTTCGCCACAGCGGAACTCGCAGCCGCCGAAGCGTTGAAAATGCCTGGCTTGACCTTGGCAAACAGCGTCGCAGAAATCACTCCTCTTAACAGCATCCGTCAACCCGGAATCCTCTGGGGCGAGTACATTTCTCCCGAAGAGCATGCAAATTATGCCAGTTTCTATTCTCACATGGATGCCGATTATTCGGGTCATTATGCGGCGAGTGCGCACAAATGCATATCGACTGGGCTGTATAAACTCATCCCTGCAACAGATGCCCGCCGTTCTTCTTGGTGGGAGAATGGTAACTCAAGCAGAGCGTACAATCAAATAAAATACCGTGGCGTTTATAGCGAAAATCCTCAATACGACTATATTTACATGCGTGCCGAGGAGATGATTCTAATCATGGCCGAAGCACAATGCGCACTTGGAAGATATTCCGACGCGAGAACCACAATCACCCGGCTTGTGGAAAAGCGCGACTCCGAATACGGAACTACGCTCAGTGCTATGACCGACAGTAAAGAGTACAACAGCGACACAAATGCTTCGCCAGTGACGCTTATGGACTACATCCTGCTCCAGCGGCGAATTGAACTTTGGGGCGAAAACCCGCGCATTTTCGACCTGCAACGGCTTCATCTCGGCTATAACCGAAATTATTCAAACTCGAACCACCCAATAAAACTCGAAGACAAAAACACTTCGGCCGGGTCAGAATTGTTTATTATTCCGTTACCCGCGGAAAATGTTTGGGCTTCCCTCTCAAAGAGCACCCCTGACTATCTGTTAAGTGACAATGCCAATGTCATTCCCGAAACCGTCAGTCACAATGGAGTCGATTACGTCGTAACAGAAATCCTTGAGGGTGCATACGATGGTCTTTCGGCATCAAAAGTAAATGTCCCGAAAACAATTGATTCTATCGACAAATATGCTTTTTGTGGTCTTTCCGGCGTTGAAGAATTTACCGTTGATGCCAATAATAGTAATTATACCACGTCAAACGGCGTTTTGTTCTCTAAAGACGGCTCTCAGTTGATTAGGTATCCCGATAAGAAGGCCGACGTCACATATTCTGTGCCATCAACAGTGAAATCAATAAGTGAATACGCTTTTGAAGGCGCGGAAAATCTCAAGCAAGTGATTCTGCATGAAGGGTTAGAAAATGTCGGTGGTGCCTCATTCTATAATTGTAAACAATTGGAATCAGTCAATATCCCAAGCTCTATTAATATAATTAATGCTGCAATGTTCTATGGCTGCGAGAGGCTGACATCTGTAGACATTCCCAACTCCATCACTGAGATTGGTCGGGTTGCATTCTATGGTTGCAGCGGATTGACATCCATAGACATTCCCGACTCCGTCACATTAATTGGCAGAAATGCTTTCTTTAATACTGTATGGTTCGACAATCAACCAGACGGACTCGTCTATGCTGGACGGGTGGCATATCAATACAAAGGCACAATGCCATCAAACACAGCAATTAACATTAAGGATGGCACAGCCTCCATTTCACCATTTTGTTTTTCCGATTGCAGTGGTTTGACTTCTATAGACATTCCCAACTCCGTCACTTC
>JAFZPB010000223.1 GCA_017552595.1 Muribaculaceae bacterium | reverse complement strand
TATCCCTGCCAACTACGCTGTTATCAGCACCTCTTACGACCGGCTCTACGACAATTTCGCCAATGCCCACCAGCTCAACCATGCAATATTATGCGTTCCCCAAGCGGCTGACACTCTTTGGCTCGAATGTACATCGTTCTGCCCCGTAGGCTATGTGCATGAGTCGATAGCAGGTCACGACGCAATTCTTGCTGGCGAATCATCTAGCAAATTTGTCCATCTCCCGAAATTGCCAGCCGATATGTCGAAGAAAGTGGCAGACATTAAAATGACGGTCAATCCCGACTTTTCAGCAGCAGTCGATTTTGCTTACAAAGGCGTTAATAACGACTTTGAGGAACTTTACTACCTGACGAAAGTTGCTCCCGAGAAAAAACGTGACTTCATCAAACACCTATTGCAATACAAGGAACCGAAAGTCACGGTTAAATCGGTCGATGCCGACCTATCGCGTCAACCATCCGTAACGGCAAAAGCATCAATCGAGCTTTCCACCGCAGGAAAGAAAACCGCAAACCGACTATTCATCATGGCCGACCCCGTACATAACGGCTCGTTCCGCTACGACTTCTCCGACCGCAAAAATCCTATTCACGTCATAAACCGCAATTTCGACACCAATATGACGATAACAATCCCCGAAGATTTCACCGTTGAATCAATGCCTAAAGCCTTTGATTTCCAGTCGGAAGCAGGAACTATAAGCCTCGCTGCCGCCAAAAATGGCAACGTGGTCACCATCAACGCTTCCGTAAGAATCCGCGACAACGACTTCCCTGCCGACAAGGCTGATATTTTCAAAGAATTTTTTACTAAAATACGTTCTGTAACCGACGCACAAATAGTACTTAAAAAATGAAACGCATAGCATTAACAATCGCATCTTTTGCTTTGGCATCGGTGGCTTTTGCTTCGCTCCCCTCAGGAAAATTTGGAAAGCCATCGACCGAAGAACTCGAAATGAAAGTGTGCCCGCTCGACTCCACAGCGGAAGCGATGTACCTCTCCGAATACTCAAAAGTTTACTACACCTTCACCACACAAGGCATGAAACGGGTTATAGAAAACGAAGTGAGAATAAAGGTGTTCAAAGAAGCAGGTAAAAGCCGTGGCGACTTCGCTCTGCCTTATCCCGACGAAATGAACGATAGGAAAACTTTCCTTTCAGGCATTTCCGCCACTTCCTACAACCTTGAGAATGGGAAAGTGGTCAAATCAAAACTCGAATCAAAAGACATCTACTACAACAAGCCGTCGGAAGGCGTCTGCGAAATGAAGTTCTCCGTACCGAATGTCAAAGAAGGCACTGTTTTCGAGTATAAATACACCCTCACGACTGATTTCGTCGAACATCTCGATGTCTATCATTTCCAAATGTCAATTCCAGTGGCATACTCGCGCCTTGACCTTGAGATTCCAGAGATGTTTGAATTCAAGCCCAACCTCATCGGACGGCACAAAGTGGATGTCACTACCGGCTTCGGACGAATCGCCATCGCTGGTACATCTAACGGGCCTAACAACTCTCCGCAATTTCTCCCCACAAAAAAACTCTCTTACGAAGCCCACGACGTGCCAGCCATGAAAAACGAGGGAAACGTGTGGAACATCAGCGATTACAAAACCCACGTAAGCTTCACTCTCGAGAAATTCAGCCCGCCGTTTGGCAAGGTGATCACATTCTCCGTAGGATGGGACGACATATTTGACAATCTGAAAAAGTCCAAACTCGGTGAAAACTGGAAATTGTCTAATCCATTCAAAGCCGACATGGCTTCGCTTCAGCTCGACAAATGCGCAACAAACTGCGAAAAAGTTGCTAAAATCTTCCAATTTGTCAGCACGAAAGTCAAGTGGAACAGACATATCGGACGTGACACTGAAAACGTCGCCAATGACATAAAAAAAGGCGAGGGCAACAACGCCTGCATCAACTTTATAGTGATGAGCATGATGCGCGATGCCGGAATCGAACCGACACCGGTTTTGGTGCGCGAGCGCACGCACGGACGCATTATCATTAACCCGTCGCCCGATTCGTTTAACTCGTTCGTAGTGGAATTTTCCGAGACCGACGGATCGAAACATTTTATCGACGGATCCTCGCAGTACGGTTATATCGACGCTTTTAATCCTGTGCTTTCTACCGACTGCGCTCATGAACTCGACCATAATGAGACTATCGACTTGACTCGAATCACCAAGTCGGGTGAGACAAATTATATGGAAGCCACCGTCGGAACCGATGGTATTATTCGCGGAAGCATAAAGTCAAAATTACAAGGATTCAATGCTTGTCTTTGGAACCTGTCACTTGCCAATGCATCCGACATCAACGACATAATCACTGGCGAAGAGAACTCAAATGAAATTAAATTGACCGCCCACAAATTCAACGATCCGCATGAATTTGCCCCGACAGCGATAATTTCGTTGGACTTCGAAAAAGAATGTCTCTCCGATGGCGATAAAATTTATTTCAATCCTCTTGTCATACCCGACGAGAAAAATAACCCGTTCACTAAAGACGAACGGCTATATCCGATTGAAATGTCCTACCCCAAGTCGAACTCACTCACCGTCAGAATAACTATCCCTAACGATTATGAAATCGAAGAAATGCCAAAGCCCACCAAAGTGGTGCTCGCTTGCGCACCAAACAACTATTGCCAACTTCGCGTAAACAAAGAGGATGAAAACTCAATCCTTGTAAGTTACCGAATCAATCTACCCGACATTTTCTTCGACACCGACCAATACAACGACCTGAAAGAGTTCTGGGCACAGATTATCAAACTTAACGATTCCGTCATCGTTCTTCATAAGAAATAACTGATAAATTAATTACTATAACGAAATGAACAAAACAATCACTGCAATGATGTCGTTAGCACTGCTGACACTCGCCTCGTGCGGTTCATCCGACGACGAGAAAATCATCGAAAAACCCGATTTCACCCCTCCTGCCGACAGCATCTTCAATATAGATGCTCTTGAAGCGCTCGGTCGAGTCACCGACCCGAAAGTATCGCCCGACGGTAAGAAGGTGTTGTTCGGCATTTCTTACGAAAATGTCGAAGAGAACAAATCAAACCGCGAACTCTATGTAATCAATCTTGACGGGACCGACATGAAACGCCTGACAACCTCCGCCCGCTCGGAATCAAACGGCGTTTGGATTGACAACGGCGAACGCATCGCCTTCACCGTATCAGAGGGCGAAGGAAAGCCGCAAATGTGGGTAATGAACGCCGACGGTAGCGGTCGCAAAGCCGTTTCAGATTTGGAAAATGGCGTTGAAGGATTTGTGGTTTCGCCCGACGGCAAACATGTAATTCTCATTTCGACAGTCAAATACGGCAAAACAGCCCAAGATTTCCATCCCGACCTTGACAAAGCCGACGGCCGTCTGCTCGACGACGTCATGTATAAGCACTGGGACGAATGGGTAACTGCTATTCCCCACCCGTTCCTCGCCGACTTCGACGGCAACAAACTTGATAACGTCGTGGATATTCTCGAAGGCAAACCGTTCGAAAGCCCGATGCGTCCATGGGGCGGTGTCGAATCGTTCTCTTGGGCACCCGACAGCAAATCGTTCATCTACACTTGCCGCGAAAAGACAGGCTTAGAATACTCGCGTTCGACCAATTCCGACCTTTTTGAATACAATCTTGAAACTAAAGAGGTCAAAAACCTTACCGAAGGTATGATGGGTTACGACACAAATCCCGCTTTCTCGCCCGACGGCAAATTCGTGGCATGGCTCTCGATGGAACATGACGGATATGAATCGGACAAAAACCGGATTTTCCTTCTTGACCGCTCAAACGGTGAACGTCGTGACTTGACCGCCAATTGGGACTATCATGCCGACCAAATCGCATGGAATCCTGACTGCCGTTCAATCTATTTCATCGCGCCCTATCAAGGTGTCCAACCTATATTCAAGGTTGAAATCGACTCCTGTCGCATCGACACCGTGGCTACCGGCGTTTGCGATTATGCAGCACTTGAGCCGGTTGATTCCACTCGCCTCGTCACCATGCACCATTCAATGATTGCCCCCAATGAAATCTATCTCGTTGACAACGGCAAAGAATCTAAAATCACCGCCGTAAACGACGAACTTCTTGCCGCCCTCGAGATGCCGAAAGTTGAGAAAGTTATGGTGCCGACTACCGATGGCAAACAAATGACCACATGGGTGATTTATCCTCCGAAATTCGACCCGAACAAAAAATATCCGTCTATTTTATACTGTCAGGGCGGACCGCAATCATCAGTCAGCCAATTCTTCAGTTATCGATGGAATCTTGCCCTTATGGCCTCTCACGGCTATATCATCATCGCGCCCAACCGTCGCGGTCTTCCCGGATTCGGCACAGAATGGAATGCTCAGATTTCGAAAGACTATGGCGGACAAAACATGCGTGACTACCTCTCCGCTGTCGATTTCATGAAGAAAGAACCGTATATCGACCCGGCACGCATCGGCTGTACAGGCGCTTCCTACGGCGGATTCTCCGTTTATTGGCTCGCCGGCAACCACGACAAACGTATTGCCGCATTCTTCGCCCATGCGGGAATCTTCAACCTCGAAGCACAATACACCGAAACCGAAGAACTCTGGTTTGTGGATTGGGACCTCGGCGGTCCGTTCTGGGACAAATCAAATGCCGCGGCACAACGCTCCTATGCAACCTCGCCCCACAAGTTCGTCGACCGCTGGGATGCGCCGATTATGGTCTCTCACGGTGAATTTGACTTCCGTATCCTCGCTTCTCAAGGTATGGCAGCGTTCAATGCGGCCAAAATGCGCGGAATCCCCACACGAATGATTATCTTCCCCGACGAAAACCACTGGATTCTCAAGCCGCAAAACGCCATTCAATGGCAGAGAGAATTCTTCCGCTGGTTCGACGAATGGCTCAAACCCGACCACTCGATTTATAAAGTAGATTGGGAACCGAAGGCCACCGAAAAAGCCGCCGCAGAAGGCGATGTCGTTGAGGCTCCAGACTCTGCCAAAACGGAAACAAAAACTGATTCAACTGCAACAAAATAACACAACAAACTTAAAGTAAAAGATAATGCTTAAAAAAATCTTATCCATTTCAGGCAAAAAAGGCCTATTCCGCCTCGTTAAACAAGGCAGAAATATGATTATTGTGGAATCGCTCGTTGACGGCAAACGTACGCCCGCCTACGGAACCGACAAGATAATTTCGCTCGGCGACATCTCGATGTACACAACTGAAGAAGACGTTCCGTTGTCGAAAGTGCTCACTCTTCTTAAAGACAAAGCCGAAGGCAAACCAGTTGATGTCGATTCGCTTGACGACGCTGCCGTTCGCTCCTATTTCGCCACAGTCCTCCCCGACTTCGACGACGAGCGCGTCTACACATCCGACATCCGCAAATTGCTCAACTGGTACAATCAACTTCTCGCCGCCGGCATCACCGACTACGCCGAAGAAGAAGCCCCAAAAACCGAAGAATAATCTCCAAATAACAAATATTCAAGTGGGCGGTGAGCAATGACCTCGTCGCCCATTTTTGTGTCAGTTTTCGTATTACTTTGAAGAATTGTTGCAAGTTTGGAAAATAATCCGTAACTTTGAGGAAATAAAGAAGTTGATTCAAGAACGGAAACTATTATTCGACTGCAAATGAAAATAAAAACCTTATTATACGCCTGGTTGACTGGATTTGCCACCATATGGTTTGCTTCGTCAGCATCTGCAACTGTGCCTTCTTGGTTTGAGCCCGATTCGGCTCTTGCAATCCACTCTCGCCTCGCATCGGATTTCTCTTTGTCTATGCCTCAGGCCGTCAAAAACATTAAAGCCCTTTACCCAAAAGTGACCGACGCAGATATCGACAGATTCATCGACAAACATTACCTCGAAGTCTTTATTATCGACGGCAAAAAACGGATGCACCGCAAGTCGCCACGTAATCTTGTCCTTTTAAATCCGAACATGAACAACTGGACAGGCCGTGGAAGCGAATCGGAGCCTATTCGCCGTAAGATAGCCGCCGATATCATAGCAGCGTCGAAAACCGACGAGGTAAAACCATCGTTGACCCAAAAGATAACCATACGCTTTTCAATCGACGTGCCCTATAACGACGTTCTTGAAGGCGACACCATTAAAGTGTGGATGCCTTTTCCAATCGAAAGCGACCGTCAGTCAAACGTAGAACTGATTTCCACATCGCGCCACAAAACAATCCGTTCCACAGGCCACTCCGTTCACAACACGCTCTATATGGAAGCCCCCGTTGTCAAAGGCAAACCTACACATTTTGAATACACTGTCAGTTACGATTGCTCTGCACTCTATATTGCACCCGAGTACATCCTCAGCCACATCAAACCTTACGACAAAGACTCCGAGATTTATCGCAAATACACGGAATTTCAAACGCCCCACATCGTCCGTCTTGACGACCTCGCCAAAGAAATCGTCGGTGAAGAGACTAATCCGTTCCGTCAGTCAGAACTTGTGTTCAATTACATCGTGAAGCATTATCCGTGGGCAGGAGCACGCGAATATTCCACTATTCCATGCATTCCTCAATATGTCATCGAACAGCGTCATGGCGACTGCGGACAAGTGGCGTTGCTTTATATTTCGCTAATGCGAACTCTCGGCGTGCCCGCACGTTGGGAAAGCGGATGGATGCTCCACCCCAACGAGAAAAACCTTCACGATTGGGCTGAAGTATATTTTGAAGGTGTGGGCTGGGTGCCTATCGACGTTTCGTTCGGCCGCTACACCAATGCCGACGACAATCGTGTGGTCAACTTCTACTCAACCGGCATCGACTTCTATCGCTTTGCCACCAACAAGGGTGTGTTTAGTCCGCTCTACCCCGCAAAACGCTATTTGCGAAGTGACAATGTCGACCTCCAGATGGGCGAAGTAGAAACAACACGTGGAAACCTTTTCTACGGCGGGTGGAAGAAAAATCTTGAGATACTTAGCATAAAACCAATTGAACAATGAAAACGAACCGCATCTTATTGGCATTGTCGATTGTATTGTTTGCCGCCACGTCTTTGGCTCAAACGGGCATCGAGAAAGTCATCGACGACGTACGCAAAACTTATGCACCCGACAAACGTCAGGCTATTCTCGACATCAACTATAAGCAAACCGAAGGAGCATTGTTCCTCTCCGGTTCAACATCTGAACAAGCAGCGCACGATGCCATTATCTCCCGCCTTGACGAACTTGGAGTGGCATACGAAGACAATATCGTCATTATGCCTTCCGACCAATGGGGAATGGTAAACATGTCGGTTGCCCACGTGCGTTCGAAAGCAGGCCACGACGAAGAAATGTCGACTGAGTTAGTGCTTGGTTCGCCTGTAAGAATCCTCGAGCGCCTCGACAACGGATGGTCGCGCATACAGTGTCCCGACGGATATATCGGATACATGATTAACGGTTCGATGACGAAAAAAACCGAAGCCGAGATGGAAAAATGGCGAAAATCGAGTCGAATGATAGTCACGTCTCTGACACAGATTTATGCTTATAAGGATGCCGATTCCCGTTCTTGTCGCGACGTCGTCACCGACCTTGTCAACGGTTGCATCGTAGAAGGGCCCCTACAACTTGTAGGCACACGCTCGCAAGTTTTGCTTCCCGACGGCCGTAAAGCGTGGGTTGACAACGACGATATCGCCGACTTCTCACAATGGGCTTCACAACCGTTTTCATCGCGTCAAATCCTTGATATGGCTTATTCGATGATGGGGGCTCCCTATCTTTGGGGCGGTACGTCTACTAAGATGCTCGACTGCTCCGGTCTGGCAAAAGTGTCGTATTTCTCCAACGGCATTATTCTTATGCGCGACGCTTCGCAACAAGCCACGACAGGCACACGCATTGAGGCCGCCAACTGGCGTTCGTGCCAAGCCGGAGACCTGCTTTTCTTCGGCAACGCAAAAACCAAACGCGTCACCCACGTTGCCATCTATGACGAAAACGGATTTTACGTCCACTCTTCGGGCAAAGTTCGCCACAACAGCGTCGATTCCAAATCCGACGAATATCTCTCCACGCCGTTTCTTCACGCCGTCAGAATTGCCGGCAACGAGGGCACACGCGGCATCACCCGCGTTGAATCCCATCCGTGGTATTTCAATATCGACAAATAAACAAAATCATACTTCAGCATTATGAACCGTAGAAATTTCCTTCGCAACACCTCGTTAGCAGCGCTTGCACTATCGTCGCCGATTTCCCTCTCGGCGCTCGACAGCCCCACGAAGAAAGTGGGCCGTTCCGGACGTCTCAATCTGTCGTTCGAACCATACGAACTCAAACTCCAACATGCCTTCAATTTGGCTAAATATAGTCGCACGACCACACCCGACGTGCAAGTGCAAATCGAATTCGACGGCATAATCGGCTACGGCGAAGCATCGATGCCCCCCTATCTCGGTGAAAGCGTCGCTTCTGTGACGAAGTTCTTATCCAGCCTCGACTTGGCTCAATTTACCGACCCCTTCCGCATCGAAGAAATTCACGAATATATGGACTCCATCGCACCCAACGACCGTGCTGCAAAAGCGTCAATCGACATTGCGCTCCACGACCTTGTGGGTAAAATTATGGGCCAACCGTGGTATAAAATTTGGGGACTTTCGCCTGAAAAATCGCCCAACACGTCGTTTACCATCGGTATAGACACCGCCGAAGTCGTTCGCAAAAAAGTGGAAGAGACTGCGCCCTATAAGGTGATTAAGGTGAAAATGGGACTTGACAACGACAAGGAACTTGTCGAAATCATCCGTTCGATGACTGACAAACCCATTTGCGTGGATGCCAATCAAGGGTGGAACGACAAAGAGAAAGCGCTTGAGATGTGTTTCTGGCTTGCCGAACGCAACTGCCTTTTCGTCGAACAACCTATGCCGAAAGAAATGATTGACGAAACCGCATGGGTGCGCGAACGTTCTCCGCTGCCCATTATCGCTGACGAGTTCCTGCAACGCCTACCTGACATTGCCCGTGCAAAAGGCGTTTACGACGGCATCAATATCAAACTCATGAAATCTACCGGTATGCACGAAGCATATAAGATGGCCGTTCAGGCACGAGCACAGGACATGAAAGTGATGCTTGGTTGTATGACTGAAACTTCGTGTGCCGTCACTGCCGCCGGACAACTCGCTCCAATGGTGGATTGGGCCGACCTTGACGGCAACTTACTTATAGCAAACGATATATTTGACGGAATCAAGATTGTCGACGGACAGGTAGTTGTGCCTGCCGACCGTCCCGGCATCGGAGTGGTTCCTATTAACCGATAACACCACGACAAAATGCCTATCACAACAATCGACACCGACAGCATCAGCAACATCATCAGCCAAGAGTTATCAAGCCTTTGGGAGATTCTTGACGGCGAACAGCGACGTGTGCTAATCGACAATTTCACGCTTATCACCTACAAGAAAAACCAAGTGATTTACCGCGAAGGCGACACTCCGAAATATATCCATTGCCTTCTTCAAGGCACCGTCAAGAAATACAAAGACGGCGTTGTAGGACGAAGTCAAATTATCCGCCTGATTCGACCCATACAATATTTCGGCTATCGCGCATATTTTGCCGACGAACATTATGTGTCTTCTGCGGCGGCAGTCGAAAGTTCGACTATCGGGCTGATTCCTATGGATATCATTGACAGCCTAATACGCCAAAACAATCAGTTGGCACTTTTCTTCATTCATGAACTGTCGCACAATTTGGGCCGTTCCGACACAAAGATTGTCAATCTCACCCAAAAGCACATCCGCGGACGACTTGCAGAAACGCTTATCGCCTTAAAGGACAACTACGGACTTGAAGATGACGAATCGACATTGCGGGTATATCTTTCACGTGAAGACCTCGCCAATATGTCGAACATGACCACCGCCAACGCTATTCGCACCCTCGCCGCATTCGTCGATGAAAAAATTATCATCGTTGACGGCAGAAAAATCAAAATTGTCGAAGAAGAGCAACTCCGCCAGATTTCCCATTACGGCTAACAGTCAACGATGGACTTCAAACTTTCCTCCGCCTTTCAACCCACCGGCGACCAACCCCAAGCCATCGACAACCTCGTCAATGGCCTTAACGACGGCACCGAAGCGCAAACGCTACTCGGCGTAACCGGTTCTGGGAAGACTTTCACGATGGCGAATGTCATCGCGCGATGCAACAGGCCCACACTTATATTGAGCCACAACAAAACTCTCGCCGCTCAACTTTACGACGAGATGAAGACATTCTTCCCTGAAAACGAAGTCCATTATTTCGTGTCGTTTTACGATTACTATCAACCCGAAGCCTATATCCCTTCTACCGACAAATACATCGAGAAGGACTTGATGATAAATGACGAAATCGACCGCTTGCGTCTCGCAACAACAAGTGCATTGATGTCGGGGCGTCGCGATATAGTAGTCGTATCGTCGGTTTCATGTCTTTACGGAATCGGTAACCCCGAAGATTTCAACAGCAATATTGTCGAAATCAAAGTCAATCAAAAAATAAGCCGAAACGAACTTTTGCGCAAACTTGTCGATGCCACTTACAGTCGTGTAGAGTACGAGCCCGGTCGGGGCAATTTCCGTGTCAAAGGCGACACCGTTGACATTCATCCCGCATATGAAAATCACATTGTCAGAGTTACATTTTGGGGCGACGAAATCGAATCTTTGACGGTTATGCAGGAAGTGTCGATGGAGGTAATTGAGAAATGCGATTCTGTTAAGATTTTCCCCGCAAACATCTATGTTACCACCAAAGAGCGTATGAATGCGGCCCTCGCACAAATCGAACTCGACCTTGATGAACAGGTGAAATTCTTCAACGACGAAGGGAAAATAGTCGAAGCACGTCGCCTGAACGAGCGCGTTCACTACGACCTTGAAATGCTTCGCGAAATGGGCTATTGCAGTGGTATCGAGAACTATAGCCGCTATTTCGACGGACGCCGTGCCGGAACCAGGCCATTTTGCATTCTTGACTTCTTCCCCGACGATTTCATTACAATCATCGATGAGAGTCATGTCACCGTGCCTCAAATTCATGCCATGTACGGGGGAGACTTCTCGCGAAAACAGAATCTCGTCAGTTATGGATTCCGTCTGCCAGCCGCACTCGACAACCGCCCGCTCCGTTTTGAGGAATTTGAGAATGTCACCCACCAAACTATTTATGTCAGCGCAACTCCCGGCGATTATGAACTCCAACGATCGGAAGGCGTTGTAGTAGAGCAAATCATCCGCCCGACAGGTCTGCTCGACCCGGAAATCGAAGTACGGCCAACTGCAAACCAAATCGATGACCTTCTTGAAGAAATACGTGTTCGGCAAGAACGCGACGAACGAATTCTCGTCACCACGCTTACAAAGCGAATGGCTGAAGAACTTGACGCATATCTGCGTAAAATAGGCATCCGTGCCACCTACATTCACAGTGACGTAGACACGCTTGAAAGAATCCAAATTCTCGATGATTTCCGTAAAGGCATTTATGACGTACTTGTCGGCGTGAATCTTTTGCGCGAAGGTCTTGACCTCCCAGAAGTGAGCCTTGTGGCTATTCTCGATGCCGACAAGGAGGGTTTTCTCCGCAACCACCGAAGCCTAACTCAAACGGCCGGACGTGCCGCCCGCAACCTGAACGGGAAAGTGATAATGTATGCCGACAAAATTACCGAAAGCATGAAACTCACCATCGACGAATCCACTCGTCGACGGACAATCCAACTCCGCTACAATGAAGAGCATGGAATTACTCCTCAAGCCATCGTCAAAGCCCACAAACAAATCATTGACGGACTTCATGCCACAGCGGAAACCCAAACAATGCAATCCGACGGCTCTCCAGCCAAGCCCATCAAACACGACCAGATTCCATATTACAACGAATATGTCAACACCTACAATATAGCCGCCGACCCCGTAGCAGAATTTATCACAAAAGAAGACCTGCCCACTATTATCGATAACCTGAAAAAGCAGATGATGAAAGCGGCGAAAGATATGGACTTCCTCGAAGCCGCACGACTCCGCAACGAAATTGCCAAACTAACCGATAAACTCGACGACAAAAATGGATAAAAGCGCGTGGCTACCCACTACCGTCAAAGAGATGAAATCGCTCGGCTGGGATTCAGTCGATGTGGTTCTCTTTTCAGGCGATGCCTACGTTGACCATCCGTCGTTCGGCACGGCTGTGATTGGCCGCACATTGGAAGCGAAGGGATATAAGGTGGCTATCGTTCCGCAACCCAATTGGCAAGACGACCTTCGTGACTTCAAGAAATTCGGCAGACCGCGTCTTTTTTTCGGTATTTCCGCCGGAGCGATGGACTCGATGGTTAACCATTATACCGCCAACCGACGTCGTCGTTCCGATGATGCATATACTCCAGATGGGCGGCACGGAGCACGTCCCGACTACCCCACAATAGTATATTCCAAATGTCTCAGGTCACTCTTTCCCGACTGCCCTATCGTTATCGGCGGAATTGAAGCCTCAATGAGGCGACTTTCACATTACGATTATTGGCAGGACCGCCTGTTGCCATCTATTCTCATTGATGCAGAAACCGACCTGCTTGTCTATGGAATGGGCGAGAAAACAATCACGGAAATAGCCCGACGGCTTGATGATGGCGAATCTATCGCCTCTCTTACCGACATTCCACAGACGGCATATCTCACCGACGGCGAAGTTAACGCATCGGCCGATACAATCGTTCTCCACAGTTTCGATGAATGCCTTCGCGACAAACGATTTCAAGCGGAGAATTTCCGTCACATCGAAGAGGAATCAAATTCATGGCATGGACATCGCATAGTGCAACGGCATGGCAAACAAACTGTTGTTGTCAATCCCATGTATCCGCCATTGTCAACCGAAGAAGTCGATGCCGCATTCGACCTGCCATATACCCGTCTGCCCCACCCACGCTACAAAGGAAAACATATTCCTGCGTTCGAGATGATTAAATTTTCGGTGTGCATGCATCGCGGATGTTTCGGGGGCTGCGCATTCTGCACAATTTCGGCTCACCAAGGGAAGCACATCGCATCGCGTAGTAAAGAATCCATTCTCGCCGAAGTGGAGAAAATCACTCAAATGCCCGACTTTAAAGGCTATATCAGCGACCTCGGCGGTCCGTCAGCAAATATGTACGGCATGCACGGAAAAGACACATCAATTTGCGAGAAATGTCGACGCCCCTCATGTCTGACACCGCGTCAATGTCCAAATCTCGACTCCAACCATTCGCGGCTTATCGACATCTACAAGTCGGTTGATGCCATCCCGAACGTGAAAAAAAGTTTTGTCGGCAGCGGTGTGCGCTATGATTTAGCCATGAATTCCACTGGCGACAAGGCTGTTGACGCTGCGAATCGTCACTATTTGGAAGAATTGATTGTCCGCCATGTTTCGGGCAGGTTGAAGGTTGCTCCCGAGCATACCGCCGACCGTGTGCTTGAGATAATGCGCAAACCGTCGTTTAAACTGTTCCACGAATTTAAAGAAATTTTTGACCGCCTTAACGACCGTTACAACCTTCGCCAACAATTAATTCCCTACTTCATTTCCTCTCATCCAGGATGCCGCGAAATAGACATGGCGGAACTCGCCGTAGAAACGAAAGCCATGAATTTCCGCCTCGAACAAGTGCAGGATTTCACGCCCACACCCATGACGTTATCAACTGAAATCTACTATACAGGATATCATCCCTATACTATGGAGCGCGTCTATACCGCCACATCAAAGGATGATAAATTGGCTCAACGAAGGTTTTTCTTTTGGTACGACCCCACCCAACGGCCCGACATCATTCGCTCGTTGCGTCGGTTACATAGGCCCGACGTGGCCGAAGCGCTTCTCGGCGGTAAAGCCTCAGCAAGAAATAAAAAGCCACGGCGCTAACCACAATAAAACCGACATCGACCAACGATAATTGAGTGCCTATAGTATTGAGTTCGTCATTACCATAATAGTGGACAATAAACGATGCAATTATAACGAGTGTATTATTTACCACATGCGCTAATACTGCTGTCCAAAGCGTGCCGCTCCACCACGCCATATAGCCGAACAATGCGCCGAGCAACATTCGCGGAATAAAGCCCAAAAATTGGAAATGCATGAAACTGAATATCGCGGCCACAATCCATATCGTCGCGTGAGCGCGGAAACGCCTTGAAATCAATCGAGTCAAAAAACCACGGAAAAGGAATTCCTCAGTAAATGGAGCAATTAGACCAACCACTATAAATGTAATCACAAAATCAGTCCACGAATAATCACCAAACAACAAATCGGTTGTATCTTTCGCCCTCATCTCCGTCTCGACAATAGCGTCGGGAAATGGAATCATCTCATTCAACGCAACCACAGCGTTCATCGCCGGAATTTGAACAATGACAACCAATATTGTCAGTAAAAAGACTGCAATAGTGGTTTTTTCCTTCAAACCGACATACGCAAAAGGATTGCCACCGACCATCAACAATGTAGCGACGACCGGCATTACAAAGACAAGAATATCCGTTGTCACAGTCGTAAGTCGGGCTGCTGAAGTAGTATAGCCCCCCCTCAACACGAAAAAATTAACGAGTAAAGCGAAAAAGAAGAATATCGCCAAAAAGCACAAATATAGAACGAGTTGACGTTTGGGAGTTAGTGAAAGTTTCATCGTCAAAAATTTAGGTAAAATTCTTTGGTCAAATTTATATATTCTTCGGCAAAACTGCCGTCGGAATTTTGAATGGTCAATGTAGATACTCTTAACGTTGTCGGCTTTTTTGTCAGACGACACGC
>JAFZPB010000222.1 GCA_017552595.1 Muribaculaceae bacterium | reverse complement strand
TGTCAATTGTCAATTGTCCACCACTTTCCACCGCGCTTTCGACCGTTGCGCCCATCCCGAACTGGCGCTTGAAGAACTGATTTCGCAGGGTTTCGACCGCGTTCTGACTTCTGGTCAGCAAGCGACGGCTGTCGAGGGAATTTCCCTGCTCAAAAAACTCCACGAACAGGCGCATGGTCGCATCAAAATCTTGGCAGGGTGCGGCGTGAACGAGCAGAATATCCGAAAAATCCACGAGGCAACGGGCATCACCGAGTTTCATTTTTCGGCACGTGAAGCGCGAAAAAGTCGGATGATTTTCGCCAATCCCGATGTTTATATGGGTGCGAAAGGAGCCGACGAGGACACGATTCTCGTCACGTCGGAAGAGCGCGTCCGCAACACCATCGCGCAACTTCTTTCGGTGTAAAAATGTTATTTATCCATAAATTAAGTTGTCAAAAAGTCTTTTATTGCGCGTATTTCAACGAGAATTGATACCTTTGCGCCCGATTTAATTTATTCAAAATTTTAAAACTAAATTATTTATTATGAAAAAGAAACTTTTTATGTTCGTTTGTTCATGCGCCCTTTTGACCGCATGCAGCAACAGTGAGAAAAAGAGTGGAGAGGCTGACGCGGCTTCAGTTGAAGTTACCGACATGCACAATGCGGAAATTTCATTGGACTATGAGGGTACTTACAAGGGTGTTTTCCCCGCCGCCGATTGCCCGGGCATTGAAACGACGCTCACGCTGAATGCCGACAAGACGTTTGCGCTCCATCAAGTCTATATCGACCAGAAAGACGGCACTTTCGACGAGAAAGGAACCTACACGGTTGAAGGAGATCTGCTGACGCTTCAGGTGGAAGGCACCGAAATTTCTTATTATTACAAAGTGGAAGAAAATCGTCTGCGCCTGCTTGATGCCGACAAAAATGAAGTCACAGGCGAACTTGCCGAAAATTATATTTTAAATAAGGAGTAAGCCTAATTTCTCTACGAAAGAAAACGAGGGTGTGTCTTTTTTTGAAACACCCTCGATTTTTTATAAACCTAAATACGAGAAAATTCGCTCGGTTGCCCCAGAACGGCGGCTGACACATTCGGCAGCGATTTTTCCGCGTGAGGCGATGGCTTGCGGATTGGCTGCGAACTCATCCATCTGTCGGGCGAAGTCGTCGTAACTGCCGATTTCGATGCCGCCACCGCAGTTTTTCAGTTCCTGCGCCTCCATAAACCGCTGATTGTTCGGACCGAAGAACACGGGCTTTCCCCAGACAGCCGCCTCCACGACATTGTGGATGCCCACGCCGAAGCCTCCGCCGACATAGCAGACGGTGGCGAAGCGGTAGATGCTGGACAACAAACCGAAGCAGTCCACCACCAACACATCTGCCGCTTCAAAAGCATTGCAGTCGTATCTCGTATAGCGGACAACCTTGAAGCCGTCAAGCTGCTTTTCAATCAGCTGCAAATGTTCCTCGTCAATGACGTGAGGAGCGATGATCATCTTCCATTTTCCATAGCCGAAAAGTTGTTTTTCACGGAAATAACGGATGAAAATTTCCTCGTCGGGCGGCCACGACGAGCCGGCTACGAATACACCAGCGGGCGGTGTGAACCCTGCATATGCAAAGACCAGATCGTCGTCGGGATCGTCGGCAATATTGTATTGGCGGAACCACTCCACTCTTTCCAATTTTTGGGCGGCTTCCCTTATCTGCAACACCCTATCAAATCGCGTATCGCCTACAACATCGACATTCGTAATGCCAATCGTCCTTAACAACTCGCGACTTTGCTCGTTTTGCACGAAAAATCGCGTGAAACACTTCAAAACACGGCTGTACTGCCGTCCGTACCAACGGAAAAAGACCTGATTCGGCCGGAAAATCGACGACACGCTATAGACGGGCACACCGCGATGCTTCAGAATGTGGAGGTAGTTGTGCCAAAACTCGTACTTGATGAAAAATGCCATCACAGGACGCACCGCACGCAAGAATCGGCGAGCATTGCCGACGGTGTCGAGCGGCAGGTAGCAAACGATGTCAGCACCCTCGTAATTCTTGCGAACCTCATAGCCCGAAGGCG